>QRVH01000028.1 GCA_003458705.1 Eubacterium sp. AF22-9
TATAAAATTTTACAACCAGTAGTGGATTTTTTCAATACAATATACAATATTTTCTATTTATTTTTATGAAACATACAAATTGTACACCTATACAATATTTTCTATTTATTTTTATGAAACATACAAATTGTACACCTGGGTTTTATCCTTATTCAATTAAATAATTTCTCAATTTCAGTTGCATTTTTAAATTTTTTGCTTGACAGATTTATTTTTTATGTGTATTATATCACTTGTGTTCGCGAGAAATTCCGTTCGATGAACATTATATATGCGCGAGTGGCTCAGTGGTGGAGCACCTCCTTGCCAAGGAGGGGGTCGCGGGTTCGATCCCCGTCTCGCGCTCTTTTATTTTGTAAGGAAGTCAGTATTTATCTGGCTTCCTTTTTGCTTGTCCTTAATTTTCTTTGGCGACAGCTTGAAGACAAATATTTTCATCTTCTCTTTCTACATCTGCGCCCTCACAGATTAGCTGCCCTTGCAGCAAATTGCCTTTAATCCACCTCCTTTAATCTTTAATTACTCCTGACTCCTCATCAAACTAGAATCCGCTCTTCTTAAGTTGGTAAATATCACTCTCTATACTTATTTGCAATAGCAATATTCAATTTAATTATAAAAATTACTATATTCTTTTATCAAATAAAGTTGTAATTTATCATATTCCTTTCAAAACATATAAAAGTTTAGGCGAAAATGATGGAATTAATCGGATTATTATGGTAAACTATTGTAGCAATAAAATATTTTGGAGGTATCTAAAAAATGAAATTAAATTTAAGACCAGCTGAAGAGTGTACATTTGACGCTGTATCATTAGGTGAAGTTATGCTTCGTCTTGATCCAGGTGAAGGAAGAATCCGTACAGCAAGAAGCTTTAGAGCATGGGAAGGCGGCGGAGAATACAATGTTATCCGTGGACTTCACAAGTGCTTCGGTATGAGAACTGCTGTTATCACATCATTTGCTGATAACGAAGTAGGTCTTCTTATGAAGGACTTCATCGAACAGGGTGGCGTTGATACATCACTTATCTGCTGGAAGAAGACAGATGGTATCGGTCGTCTTTGCAGAAATGGTCTCAACTTCACAGAGAGAGGATTTGGTATCCGTGGTGCTAAGGGATGCTCTGATAGAGCTAACACAGCTATTTCACAGGCTACTCCAGAAGATTTCGATTTCGATTACATCTTCAAGAACAAGAGCGATGGTGGTTTAGGTGTTCGTTGGTTACATACAGGTGGTATCTATGCTGCTCTTTCTGAGCAGGCTTGCGAGACTGTTATTGCAGCTTGTAAGGCAGCTAAGAAGTACGGTACAATCGTATCTTACGATCTTAACTACAGACCATCTATGTGGGAAGCTATCGGCGGTTTAGCTAAGGCTCAGGAAGTTAATAAGGAAGTTGCTAAGTATGTTGACGTTATGATTGGTAACGAAGAAGACTTCACAGCTTGCCTTGGTTTCGAAATCGAAGGTAACGATGAGAACCTTAAGACTCTTAACCTTGATGGTTACAAGAAGATGATCAACGAAGCTGCTGCTACATACCCTAACTTCAAGGCTGTTGCTACAACACTTCGTCAGGTTAAGACAGCTACAGTTAATGACTGGTCAGCAATCTGCTGGGCTGATGGAGAAATCTACAAGGCTGCTCAGTATGACGGTCTTGAAATCATGGATAGAGTTGGTGGCGGTGATTCATTCGCTTCAGGTCTTGTATATGGTCTTATGACATTTGAAGATGCTGAGAAGGCTGTTAACTACGGTGCAGCTCACGGTGCATTAGCTATGACAACTCCTGGTGATACAACAATGGCTTCTCTTAAGGAAGTTGAAGGTATCGTTGGTGGTGCTGGCGCAAGAGTTCAGAGATAATCATCTGATTCATTAATTTAAGATTCATCCAAGATGGGCGGTGCCATACAGCACCGCCCTTTTTCTTTTGTACATTTGCAATAAAAACAGACAGCATTGAAATTTCAATTTCAGAATTCCAATACTGCCTGTTTTTATTTAATTATTTTCATTTACCACAGATATATCAGTCACTCCAAATAGGCATTCTGCAATATTTTGTTCCATCAAACAGAAAATTATATTCGCTTCCATCCGGATAACCTACTATCCACTGCTGCAGTTTTGCTGTAATCTTCCCATCAGTATTTGGATAGCGAATTGTAACACTTCTGTATCCATTTATGGCCTGTTTAAACTCAGGTGTACTCGTTATGCTTCGGTATAAATCATCGCTATCTTCATAATGCCAGTAACTTTCCTGAAGATTTAATGTTCCATCTTCTCTGTATACAATATTATTTTCAAATTCTTCTGGAACATAACCGCCCACTCTGCCATGATTCATAAATCCCTGTTTAGTAAAGTAGAAATTATTTCCATCATATTCAAATCTATAGAAATAATCCATTTTCTCATAATAGATAAAGTACCATATATCTTTTGGATTGCCTGGGTAAACATCCCTGTAATTTGCAAAAGTTAATGACCACTTGCTGACAGGAATACCTAATTGGGCTGCTTTATTTAGCAATTGTGAAAACTCCGGACTTGTACTTATTGCATCTCGAAATTCCCGAAATTCCTGAGAATTATTCCAATAGCTTTCTTTTATGTTAAGCGAACCGTCATCATTATACACTATATGATTCTGTGTTGTTTCCTTGTTGCTGGAATTATTGTCATTATAGTAATTATTATTTGCAGCTTCTGAAACATATGTATCATTATCATTGACTACACTGTTACCACCTGCATCTTCATTCTGTTTATTATCAGTCTCCAATTCAGCGGTATCAGATTCATCCGACATTTCTGATGTTTCTGACATTTCTGTAAAATTCGTTTCTTCAGATGAAGCATTTTCATCCGGCAATGTTTCGGTAATTTTCTTATTATCAGATATTGCCGCAACGCTCTGGCTCGGGCTATTGCTCACCACATCTTTATCATTATGTCTATCCTTATTAATCAGGGTATTATTTACAACTATTGCTATAACAACTACTATAATAATTATAAATGCACTTATGACACTAACACAAACTTTTTTGTTCTTAAGCATTAGTTCTTTTTACCTCTCTGCATATAACAGCTCCTGCCAGTATCATTATAATACATGACGCATATACATATACTTTATATCCATCAGAAGTCTGAGGTGTTTCTACAGTCTCTGCTGAAGAAACCTCTGTATCTCCAACAGGTGATGTAACTTCTGTATCTTTGAGTGCAGGAGCTTCTTTAGTTATGACATACTCTGAGCAATGATCCTGCTTTACTGTCATATAACCTTCTTCATCTACCACAACTGCCTGTGTTCCTGCAAATGTACCATCATCATTCATAAGCGAGTAATAAAGTGTAGTTCCTGCATAATTGGTTCCAACTGGTATGCGGATACTTGCTGTTGCTGGCAGCTGTCCTGAATAATTGAACTTCACCTGTGCCACAAAATTATCTTTTGTTACATATGATGGCATTGTATCTGCATATGTCTCATTAATTGTTGTTGAAAAATCATACTCATTCTTTCCATCAACACTCTTCATTGTTCCCTTTGCAAATGTAAATGTAACATTATTATTAGATTTAATTACAACATCCTTAGTTTCATTTTCCTTTAAGATGCTTGCAAATGTTTCACTATCAACTACCTGTGTGTCTTTGCCTGCTGCATCAAATGTATATGTATTATCTGTCACATCATCAGACTTCTCATCTGAAGCTTTAGTTAAGTGAAGTACTGTCTTGTCTGTCATATAATCAGGCATCATTATTATACTACGATACATGCTCTTTCCTTCTGAATCCTTATAGTTAATAGCTACATAAAGAAAATCAATATCACACATTACCACCTGTGGTTTACCACTAGATGAAGCACCTGATGATGTTGTACTATCACTACCACCTTTTGCATACCCCTCTGTCTGGAATCTTCCATCTGAACTTTTGCTATTATACAATGTTGAAAATGTCATCTTGCTAAATTCTATTTTACTGCCAAACTGAGGCTGAGACCTCTTTATAATAAAATTACCCGAACCAATTCCAGAAAAACTGCCACCTCCTATTGTAGTACTTCCAAGCATATAACGAGCCTCATTACTAAAAGTAAGTTTTCCTGATTCATCTCTGTTAAGTTTGTATGCTGTGGCATTAACATAAACTACATCATCAATCGAATATGCCGACTTATCTTCATCAATCCTTAATGTACTATCCTCATAGAAAATATTCATCTGCCTGCTGTCATCATCATCAAAATATCCAAAATACTCTTTAAACGCAGCCGAATCTTCCTTATCCATAACATATTTGACACCATTTTTATTCATTGTATCGTCATCTTCAAAATAATAAGCTGGCTTATCTGTCACCTCTGCTGCATTAACGCTTAATCCCCCAGTTACACCACTAAACAATGTTGTTGCAACTATTGCTGTCGCTGCAATTGCTTCTATGCAGCCCGTCAATTTCTTAATCATCCTCATATTTTTTCTCCTTTAAATGCAATTTAAGAATTTCATGTTTAATGAACTCCCTTTTTATTCTACCCCCCCCCCGATATTTTTTTGTCAAGTGCCACATTGCAAAAAAAGATTTACAAAAAAGCCTGCCAAAAGCATCTTTATGATACATTTGGCAGCTTTTATAAACCCACGATTATTAAAATTCTTCTATAAAACTATAACCGACATCTTAGAAAAATATCATTATAGCAAGCAATTATAAAGTTACACCCTGCTTAAAGATTGCAAGATCATGGAATCCTGCTATCTCAGCCTTAACCTTCTTACCAGAAGCAACATCTAATACAAGCTGGAAAAGTTCCTTAGCTGCATCTTCAAGTGGAAGATCATCTGTAACAATTCTTCCTGCATTGAAGTCAATCCAGTTACCCTTATTTCCTGCAAGTCTTGAATTAGTTGCAATCTTAACTGTAGGAACCGGTGATGCAAATGGTGTTCCACGTCCAGTTGTGAAAAGAACCATCTGTGCTCCTGAAGCTGCACAGGCTGTTGCAGCAACAAGGTCATTACCAGGTGCGCTGAGAAGATTAAGTCCCTTAGTATTAACTGGCTCTGCATATGCAAGAACACCCTTTACTAATGAGCTTCCTGACTTCTGTGTACATCCTAAAGACTTGTCCTCAAGAGTTGTGATACCGCCATCCTTGTTTCCTGGAGATGGATTCTCATAAATCTCCTGACCATTCTTAATGAAGTATTCCTTAAAGTCATTGATAAGGTGAACTGTCTTCTCGAAGAGTTCCTTGTTAGCACATCTGTTCATAAGAATTGTCTCAGCACCGAACATCTCTGGAACTTCTGTAAGGATAGTTGTACCACCCTTAGATACAAGCATATCTGAGAAAAGACCAACTGTTGGGTTAGCTGTGATACCTGATAATCCATCAGAACCACCACACTTCATACCAATGATAAGTTCCTTGGCATTAACCTTTTCACGCTTAAATGTAGCAGCATAAGCCATAAGCTCATTCATAAGCTTCTCAGCTTCTTCCTGCTCATTCTCAACATCCTGAACCTGAAGGAACTTAACTCTGTCTGGATTAACCTCTCCGATATAATCCTTAAGAACTTCAATACGGCTGTTCTCACATCCAAGACCAAGTACAAGAACTGCACCTGCATTAGGATGATTAATTAAATCAGCAAGAATCTTTCTTGTATTCTCCTGATCTTCTGTTGTCTGTGAACATCCATATGGATGAGTAAATGCAACTACTTCATCTACTCCTTCTGGCTTGTTAGCTCTTGCTGTTGCTTCAATTGCTCTTGCAATTGAGTTAACGCATCCAACTGTAGGAACAATCCATACTTCGTTACGGACACCAACCTTGCCGTTCTCTCTCATATATCCATCGAAATAAGCTGGCTCAGTAGGCTCAACATCCTTATGTCCCTCTGGTTCATAAGTATATTCAAGTAATTCACCGAGACCAGTCTTTAAGTTATGAGTATGAACCCACGCTCCAACCGGGATATCAGCCTGTGCAAATCCGATTCTGAAACCATATTTGATAACCGGATCACCATTCTTGATAGCCTTAATTACAAACTTGTGTCCCTGTGGAATATCTTCTACAGTTGTCACATCAATTCCTGCAACATTAAGAGTTGTGCCTTTAGCAATAGGCTTTAATGCTACAGCAACATTATCATCTTTATTAATCTTGATAAAATCCTGCATATATTCTCCTTGTAATTCTAATTATTATATTAAATAAGAGCGGATGAATATAAAAACATCCGCTCTGTAATCACTCAAAGGGCCTGTTAATTAGTCGTCAAGAGCTAAATCATTAACAACTGCTCTCATACCTCTTTCTCTGATATCTGTGATGTACTCAGTAATAACTTCTTCAAGGTTAAGAACCTTAGAAAGATCCTCGCCACCGAAGAACTTAGTATTGCTTAAGTAAGCATGTGTGAATTCCTTAGCAGACTTTCCTGAATTATCTCTGAAGAAATCAAGAACAGCCTTATCATCTGTAATATTGTACTCTTCACCGTTTCTGTTACCCTTTAATACAATACCGCCGTTGAACTCTGCTTCTGTCTGTGATGTATAGAAGCTCATAAGTGCTGCGATAGAGAATGTAAGGTACTTAGGAAGCTTGTTAAACTTCTTAACATATCCCAAGAATGAAGGTAAACATCTAGCTTCCCACTTAGATACTGAGTTAAGTGAAATGCTTAATAATCTATGATCTACGAATGGGTTAAGGAATCTGTCGATAACAGCCTTAGCGAACTCTTCGCAGTCTTCCTTAGAAAGTGAAAGTGTAGGAATAACTTCATTGTAAAGTGTCTCTTCCATGTACTTTCTGATTACAGGATCCTTCATAGAATTCTCTACATTATCGTTACCAGCAAGGAATGAAGCTAATACAAATGATGTATGAGAACCGTTAAGGATTCTAACCTTTCTTTCCTTGTATGGGTGATGATCCTTAGTAAATACTACATTAAGTCCAGCTTCCTTAAATGGAAGTTCCTTCTCAAGCTGCTCAAGTGGAAGGTTAGAATCACTCTCTACAACCCAGAGACCGAATACTTCAGCTCTGTCGATAAGCTGATCCTCATATCCCCATTCCTCGCAAAGCTTAGCTGCGTCTTCTCTTGGATATCCTGGAACAATTCTATCTACGAGTGTTGGGCAGAATGAGCAGTAATTGTTAACCCAATCCTTGAATCCATCTTCAAGTCCCCAAAGCTCGATAAACTTCATGATGCACTTCTTTAATTCAATACCATTATCAGCGATAAGCTCACATGGAAGTAAGATAAGTCCCTTATCAGCTGCTCCGTTGAACTTCTGATATCTCTTGTAAAGGAGCTGTGTAAGCTTTCCTGGGTATGTCTTAGGAGGACGTGCATTAGGATCGTTATCTGTCTCGTCAAATACGATACCAGCCTCTGTTGTATTAGAAACGATGAATCTAAGAGTCTCGCTTGTACCATACTCAATGTACTTGTCATAATCCTCAATAGCTGCAACTGCATCTACTACTGATGTAATCTGACGTGTGATTTCCTTAGGCTCTCCATCAACAAAACCTCTTAACTGAAGTGTGTACTGGCATTCCTGATCATGGAATCTCTCAAGTGTACCGAACTCGATAGGCTTAACGATAACAACACCACCGTTGAAATCTGTCTTCTCATTAGTTACATCGAAGATATAATCAACGAATGCTCTAAGGAAGTTACCCTCACCGAACTGCATAACCTTAACAGGTCTGTCAACTGCATGTGTAATACTCTTGTTTAATCTCTGCATCTTAAATCTCCTTTTTTCATTGGGAATAATCCGTTTTACGATAACGGTCCCTAATTATTAACCAGTAAATGGTATGTAAATAAGTGCATGTAAGCGCTTTCATAAATAAAATATATCTTAAAAATGCTCTTAAGTCAATACATTTTTCTGCTTTTTAAAAAATTCTTACATTACACTTGTTTTTATAATAATACCATTGTATAATTCATTTATCAATATGTAAGCGCTTACATTTATTTATTTTTTATCAATTTTTGTTAAGCGATACATTTACATTCGTCAAGAGATGAGGTCGCACATGAATATTAATATATATGATGTTTCTAAAAAAGCTGGTGTATCCATAGCAACAGTTTCAAGGGTTCTTAACGGCAACACCAGGGATGTTTCTAAAAAAGCTGGTGTATCCATAGCAACAGTTTCAAGGGTTCTTAACGGCAACACCAGGGTTTCTGAAAAGACAAGAGACAAGGTTATTAATGCAATGAAAGAATTAGACTACACTCCTAATGTATTTGCAAGAGGATTAGGTCTTAATACTATGAAGACAATTGGCATTATGTGCATAGATTCATCTGATATATACCTTGCCAACGCTGTTTATTACCTTGAACAGGAGCTTCGTAAATACAACTACGATTCTATTCTTTGCTGCACCGGTAAAGATTACAATAATAAGAAGAATTATCTCGAACTTCTTTTAAGTAAAAGAGTTGACGGAATTATTCTTGCCGGTTCACAGTTTGTAGAAAATACCAGTGAACATAACAACGACTACATTATTAATGCAGCTAAAGATGTTCCTATAGTTCTGGTCAACGGCTATCTGGACGCTGACAACATTTATTCAGTAATGTGCAATGATGAAGAAGCTGTATACAATGCAACAAAACTCTTGATAAATAATTCACATCGTAATATAGTTTATTTATATACGAGTACTTCATACAGTGGCATGAATAAGTACCGCGGCTATCTTAAAGCAATTAATGAAGCCGGTATTACTCTCCCGGATGAATTCCATCATCTGTGTGGCAAGAACATATCTCATGCCAGGGATTATCTTACATATCTATATGATAAAGGTATGAAGTTTGATGCCGTTATGACATCTGATGACTCTATCGCTGCCGGTGCTGTCAAGTTTGCACATACCCACGGAATCAGAATTCCTGAGGATTTAGAGGTTATTGGATACAATAACTCTGTTCTTTCATTATGTACAGAACCTGAGCTTACCTCTATTGACAGTAAGGTTGAGGAACTATCCTCATGCGCGGTAAGCGTGCTTATGAAGGTTTTATCCGGTGAAGATGCTGATAATCACAGTATCATCGCCGCTGATATAATAAAACGCAACACAACAATATTTTAATTCACAGGAGGATTATGAATCATGAAACAGTTCATGGACAAAGACTTTTTACTTTCAACTCCAACAGCTCAGCATTTATTCCACGATTATGCAGCTAAAATGCCAATTCTTGACTATCACTGCCATATCAACCCTAAGGAAATCGCTGAAGACAGAAAGTTCGAGAACATCACACAGGTATGGCTTGGTGGCGATCATTACAAGTGGCGTCAGATGAGAACTAACGGTGTTGATGAGAAGTACATCACAGGTGATGCTTCTGACCGCGAGAAGTTCCAGAAATGGGCTGAGACTCTTGAGATGGCTATCGGTAACCCACTTTATCACTGGAGCCACCTTGAACTTCAGAGATACTTCGGATACAACGGTATTCTCAACGGCGATACAGCTGAGGAAGTATGGAATCTCTGTAATGCAAAGCTTCAGGAAGATTCTATGTCAGTTCGTAACCTTATCAAGCAGTCAAATGTTACATTAGTTTGTACAACAGATGATCCTGTTGACTCACTTGAGTGGCATCAGGTTCTTAAGGATGATAAGACATTTGACGTACAGGTACTTCCTGCATGGAGACCTGACAAGGCTATGAACATCGAAAAGCCAGAATATCTTGATTACCTTGAGACATTATCTAATGTAAGCGGAATTAAAGTTAATTCATTTGCTTCATTAATAGATGCTCTTAGAAACCGTATGGATTTCTTTGCTTCTATGGGATGCTCAGTATCAGATCACGCTCTTGAGTATGTAATGTACAAGCCATACACAGAAGAAGAAATCGAAGCAATCTTTGCTAAGAGATTTTCTGGTTCTGCTATCACTACAGAAGAGATGAACAAGTTCAAGACAGCATTCATGGTATCTGTAGGTAAAGAATACAACAAGCGTAACTGGGTAATGCAGTTACATTATGGTACAATCCGTGATAACAACAGACTTCGTTATGACCAGTTAGGACCAGATACAGGTTATGACTGCATCAATACATATGACTGCTCTGCTGAGATGGCTCAGTTCCTTAACGCACTTAATGCTACAGATGAGCTTCCTAAGACAATCATTTACTCACTTAACCCTTCAGTTAACGCTGCTATCGGAACAGTTATCGGATGCTTCCAGGATTCTAAGGCTGTTGGCAAGATTCAGCAGGGTTCAGCTTGGTGGTTCAATGATCATAAGGTTGGTATGACTAACCAGATGACAAGCCTTGCTAACTTAAGTCTTCTTGGTAACTTCATCGGAATGCTTACAGATTCAAGAAGCTTCCTCTCATACACAAGACATGAGTACTTCAGAAGAATCATGTGCGAGCTTATCGGTGGATGGGTAGAGAATGGTGAATATCCAGCAGATGAGAAGGCATTAAAGAAGATTGTTGAAGGTATCTCATACAACAACGCTGTAAGATACTTTGGATTTGATCTTTAATTAATACCCGAACAGATAAAAGCCGCTGCCACAATATTTGTGGTAACGGCTTTTTATTATATCTCTTATTACTTTTTATTCCTTGTCTTTTCCATCACATCCAGTGTATGCATTTTGCCTGATGCATCTCTCTTATGTTTCGGTACTTCTCCCGCCTCAGAATTAAATACCCCGACATTCTGTCCCTTATTATGCTTTGCTGCACATGCAGGACAATATCTTCCATATCTGATATCTGCCCCACAGTCCTCACACTTTATATAACTGTCTGAACCATCAGGAATCTCAATTCTGCCTTCTCTTAAATACTTATTAATAATTGATACCGGCACGCCTGTTCCAATTGATATATTAGACGCATTTGAAGGACCATGTTCTTCAATATACTTTCTTACCTTACCAAATGAAGTAAGCTCCTCCTGACCACAATGATCACATTTAAATACCTCACCAAATGCATATCTCATAAGTTCTCCACACTTAGGACATATCTTCGCACGCTCATACTTAATCATTGTTTCTATATGCCTTTTTTCTTTTTTCATTTTTTCTCTTTGTTCTATTTCTCTTAATGATGATTCCATATTAAACCTTCTTTCCGCTCACTGCTTCTCTGAATATATCTCTTCTCTCCGTCTTTCCAACCCGGTTAATTGCTCTGTCTTTATATGTTCCGTCATTCTTAATTGACTTGCTCTTATAATTTTTGTCATCCTCTTCGGGCTGCTCTTTGTTATCAGTTCTTTCAGGCTCTTTTAATGCTTTCTCAAGCATTTCTTTGTTTTTAAATGCTGAATTATCTCTGTTCATAGAAAGCATCTGACGTTGCTTCTGGTTTATATACTGTTCAAGTTGTGAATTATTAACACTGAGCTGACAGCCATAAAGAACCTTAGTTTCATTAATAATTACTTTTCTTACAATTATTCCCATAAGACTATAATTTTTGTTAAAATCATTAAAGACCAGTCTTACCGGCATATTAATAACATTTTCCATGTCTTCGGAACTGACAAATGAAAAGCCATTCTCACTGACATCCTTAACTATAACATCAACTGCCTTCCTATTAATTCCAAGCTGTGCAACTCCTGAAATTCCAACAAAAAGTCTGAATGCTCCCCTTCTGTTAATTTCAAAACCTTCCCCACTTGCTGTTATTTTATAAAAGCTTCCAGACTTTTCATGCACACATGCAACGCCAACACCCTTCCACACCATTGGAGACTTATTTTCTCTTATCATTACTATATTAATAGCTACACTCTCTGATGAATTAAAAGTTAAAACTTTACCGTTGATTCTTATAGGTCTATAAATATGCTGTTATTTCCCTGACTGACAACTTTAGAAGGAAATTCAAACTTCTGCCCTTTAATACTTAATTCTATAATTATTTTATTATCAGCTGGCATCTCCTGTAAAAGCATAGTTTTTCTCCATTACACGCAATTAATAAAATAATAATAGCACATTTACAGCAA
This sequence comes from Eubacterium sp. AF22-9, assembly GCA_003458705.1. Taxonomy (GTDB): domain Bacteria; phylum Bacillota; class Clostridia; order Lachnospirales; family Lachnospiraceae; genus Lachnospira. Next base: position 12,118 of record QRVH01000028.1, read on the forward strand.
TAAAAAAAGACTCTCATGCTAAACTTGCATGAGAATCTTTTTTATGATTAATTATTCTTCATCTTCTTCTGGTTCATTCCAGTTATAATATACATTCTGAACATCATCATCTTCATCTAAGAGTCCTAAGATTCTGTTCATCTTCTTAATATCATCCTCAGATGTAAGGTCTACAGTTGTCTGTGGAATCATAGTAACCTCTGCTGAAGCAAATGTTACTCCGGCATCAGCTAATGCCTGATTAACAGCATCAAACTCCTCTGGTGAAGTAAGGATTTCATAACAATCCTCTTCTTCATTGAAATCATCTGCACCAGCATCAAGAGCTAACATCATAAGCTCATCAGCATCTCCGGTATATTCTTCCTTGTCTACAATCATCTGTCCCTTGTTATCAAACATGAATGATACACAGCCTGGAGTACCAACATTACCGCCACCCTTAGTAAATGCACTACGAATATTAGAAGCTGCTCTGTTTCTGTTATCAGTAAGAGCCTCTACGATAATAGCTGTTCCGTTAGGACCATATCCTTCATATGTAACTGATTCGTAGTTAGACATATCATTACTTGCAGCCTTCTTAATAGCTCTGTCAATTGTATCATTAGGCATATTAGCTGCTTTACACTTAGCAACAACCTGTCTTAACTTACTGTTATTATTAACATCCGGACCGCCTTCTTTAACAGCTATCATAAGCTCCTTACCAAGTCTTGTAAAGATTTTACCCTTAGCTGCATCATTGGCTGCCTTCTTATGCGCGATATTCGCAAATTTTGAATGTCCTGACATAAAAATACCTCATTTCAAATTATTACAAATTAGCTTTAATCTTCTCAATCATCTCTGCATATTCAGCATCTGTAAGATACTTCTTATCTGGGTTCATAAGGAATACGCCACCCCATTCGAACTCGTCCTTATACTTAGGGCAGAGATGGAAATGAAGGTGATGACCTGTATCACCATATGCACCATAGTTAACCTTATCTGGGTGGAAAGCAGCCATGATAGCTCTTGCTACTCTTGCAACATCCTCAAAGTAAGCAGCTCTCTCTTCTGCAGTTAACTCGTTCATATCACCAACATGCTTCTTATGTGCTACGATACATCTTCCAGGATGACTCTGCTCCTTGAACAGATATACCTTAGATGTCTCAAGCTCACATATCTTAATACCAAACTTAGCTACGAGGTCACCCTCTACACAATATGCACAATTCTGATCTACCATAATTATATCCTCTTTTCTATAACCAAATATAATTTAAATTCTACATTACCGAGTTCTGGCAGATACAATCTGTCAGAACTCGTATGTAATTGGCATGCTCTCATGCCAATTACATTGCGTCCTTAATTGAGAAGCTGATTCTTCCCATCTTATCCTTACCCATACACTTGCACTTTACATGATCGCCAAGTGTAAGAACATCTTCAACATGGTTGATTCTCTCATTAGAAATCTTAGAAATGTGAACCATTCCTTCCTTGCCAGGAGCAAACTCTACGAATGCACCGAAATCCTTAATGCTTACAACCTTACCTTCATATATCTTGCCTTCTTCGAAGTCTTCTACAATAGTCTTGATATACTTCATAGCCTTATCCATTCCTGCCTGCTCAACACCACATACAGAAACGAATCCATCATCAGTAATATCAATCTTGACACCGCACTCATCAATGATTGCGTTGATTGTCTTACCACGCTGTCCAACTACTTCGCCAATCTTAGCAGGGTCAATAGATGTCTGGATAATCTTAGGCGCATACTCACCAACAGTCTTTCTAGGCTCAGCAATAGCAGGCTTCATACATGTATCCATGATGAAAATTCTTGCTTCTCTTGTTCTTCTTATAGCCTCTTCAACGATTGGTCTTGTAAGACCGTGAATCTTAATATCCATCTGGATAGCTGTAATACCTTCTGTTGTACCTGTTACCTTGAAATCCATATCTCCGAAGAAATCTTCAAGTCCCTGGATATCAGTAAGTACAATATAATCATCATCTGTCTCGCCTGTAACAAGACCACATGAAATACCGGCTACCATTCTCTTAATAGGAACACCTGCTGCCATAAGAGACATACAAGATGCACATGTTGAAGCCATTGATGTAGAACCATTAGATTCAAATGTCTCAGAAACGGCACGGATTGCATATGGAAACTCTTCCTCTGATGGAAGTACAGGAACAAGTGCCTTCTCAGCTAATGCTCCATGTCCGATTTCACGACGTCCTGGTCCTCTTGATGGCTTAGTCTCACCTACAGAGTATGAAGGGAAATTATAGTGATGTATGTATCTCTTAGTAGTTACATTCTCATCAAGACCATCAACCTTCTGTGCCTCTGATAAAGGTGCAAGAGTAACAACATCACAGATCTGTGTCTGTCCTCTTGTAAACATTGCAGAACCATGAACTCTAGGAATAATATCAACCTCAGCTGCAAGTGGTCTGATCTGGTTAATAGCTCTTCCATCTGGTCTCTTGTGATCCTTTAAAATCATCTTACGTACAGTCTTCTTCTGGTACTGGTAAACAGCCTCACCAAGAACTGCAAGCCATTCCTCGTTATCTGCAAATGCTTCCTTCATCTTCTCAGTTACAGCATCAATATTCTTCTCTCTTGTCTGCTTGTCATCTGTGAATACAGCAACCTCCATCTCTTCTGGAGATACAACCTGCTTCATAGCCTCAAACATCTCTGCAGGAACAGCACAGCTACATAAGAATGCTTTTCCTTGCCAACCTCAGCAACAATCTTATCAATAAATGCAATGATTGTCTGGTTGATATCATGAGCCTTATATATAGCCTCAATCATCTTGTCTTCTGGAATCTCATTAGCTCCGGCTTCAATCATGATAACCTTCTGCTTAGTTGAAGCAACTGTAAGCTGAAGATCTCCATCCTGCCACTGTGCCTGAGATGGGTTAACGATGAATTCTCCATCAATCATACCAATCTGTGTTGTAGCACATGGACCGTCAAATGGAATATCTGAAATAGATGTAGCAATAGCAGAACCAATCATAGCAAGTAATTCTGGTCTGCAATTCTCATCAACTGACATAACCATGTTATTAAGAGTAACATCATTACGATAGTCCTTAGGGAATAATGGTCTCATAGGTCTGTCGATAACTCTTGATGTAAGGATAGCATTCTCAGATGCCTTACCTTCTCTCTTGTTAAATCCACCAGGAATCTTTCCTGCGGCATACATCTTCTCTTCATATTCAACGCTTAATGGGAAGAAATCAATTCCTTCTCTTGGTTCTTTAGATGCTGTTGCTGTTGAAAGAACAACAGTATCACCATAATGCATTAACGCAGCACCGTTAGCCTGTGCACACACTCTGCCGATATCAACTCTTAAAGTTCTTCCGGCGAGTTCCATTTCATACTGTTTAAACATATGAACTCCTTCCATAAAAAATATATATTTAACAGAAGGTCCGAAACAACTGAAAAACACACCATAAACTACCGCCATGATATACATTTCAGTGGTCTCGGGGTATCCCTTCTGCCATTAACAACGCAATAGGGCGGAGTTATACACTCCGCCCTGATTAATTACTTTCTTAAGCCTAAACGCTCAATAAGATTTCTGTAAGATTCAATATCTGTATCCTTAAGATATGCAAGTAAAGCTCTTCTCTTACCAACCATCTTAAGAAGACCTCTTCTTGAGTGGTGATCCTTCTGGTTAACCTTAAGATGTTCTGTTAACTCAGCGATTCTTTCTGTTAAGATAGCTACCTGAACTTCTGGAGAACCTGTGTCTCCTGGCTTTCTTCCATAAGTAGCAATGATTTCTGCTTTCTTTTCCTTAGATATCATGTCTAAATCCTCCTAAATATTAATCTCCTGCCACTAAGCTTCAGGTCGGAGTGTCCTACAGCTGGGTGACGGCTCATACTTGATTATTGTAACACAGGCATTAAACCTTTGCAAGTATTAATTATCCAATAAGAAACATATTTCTTGCAAAATCCGAATCTGCCGCAATCTGTCTCTTCAACCCTTCTACATCTTCAAACTTCATCTCTGGTCTTATAAAATGTATGAATTCAACATCAACCTTCTTGCCATACACATCCTTGTCAAAATCAAAAAGAAACGTCTCAACACTTATCTCCGGTGCATCACTTACTGTAGGCTTAGTTCCTAAGTTAGTAACCCCGTAGAATTTTTCACCATCAATAGTCGTCTGGGTAGCATATACTCCATTAGGTGGCAGGAGCTTATACTCCGTCGGATATATGTTAATAGTAGGGAAATCAAGCTTCCGTCCAAGCTGGTTTCCTATCGAAACCACGCCTGTAACATTAAACGGTCTGTTAAGAAGAACATTTACCGTTTCCATATGTCCAACCTTTAATTCTTCTCTTATATATGTACTGCTGATTTCCTTATCCTGATATTTTTCCTTTTCAACAATAATAGTTGTAAAACCAAGTTCTTCTCCTGCTTCCACAAGCATTGCTGCATCACCTGCCCTGTCTTTTCCAAAACGGTAATCAGTACCTACAACAACATACTTTGCATGCAGCTTATCAATAAGAATCCTGCATATAAAATCTTCAGGTTCCATATGCATGAATTCATCTGTAAACGGATATTCAATCTCAACATCTATGCCAAAGCCTTCACACAGTCTGCGTCTTTCACTGCTTGTAGATATAAAATGCTGATACTTCTGTGGACATATCGAAAGTGGCAGGCTGTCAAATGTAAACAAAACTGCAAGCAGATTCTCCTCATCTGCTTTCTGCCTTACAATCTCAATGAGCTTCTGATGTCCTGTATGAATTCCATCGAATTTTCCTAATGTAACTGCACTTTCCTTATTTAATTGAAAATCATCTGTTCCATGAATATATTCCAAAGATGATCACGCCCCTTTACTTGTTGTCTTCGTAAAATATCTTAACCGGATAAAGCACTTCATCTTGAAATTCATATACACCGATAAAGCATTTATCAGAATCGTACACTCTGTATTTCTCATTATCACTGATTGCAGCATCTGCAGGTATCTGTTCTCTTGACAGCTTATTGCCATTGTGAAGATACCGGCTGTATTCTTCTGCAAATGTTATCTCCTGATAATCACTGAATATCTTATCTATGCCAGTTATCCTGTCTTCTATTTCACCCTTTAACACAAGAGCCGATATCTGGTTAAGTGTAAGTGTATCATCAAGCATGAATTCACCTACCCGCGTTCTTGTAAGTTTCATCATACATGCGCCACACCCAAGCTTCTTACCTATATCATCACATAATGACCTGATATAAGTTCCCTTTGAGCAGTCAACAGTAATAGTAACTGTTTTCTGTTTATCTGAAAGATTGATATCATTCACCCTTAATGTATTAATATGGACAGTTCTTGGTTTTCTTTCAATCTCAATACCTTTTCTTGCAAGCTCATAAAGCTTCTGTCCATTATGCTTTAAAGCTGAATACATAGGCGGTATCTGTTCATACTCACCTATGAATTCATTACATGCTTTAAGGACATCCACTTCACTCACATTAACCTCTGACTGGGCAACAATTTTCCCTGATATATCAAGAGTATCTGTCGTTGTGCCAAGAAGCATTACAGCCTCATAAGTCTTTCCCCAGTCAGTTATAAGGTCACACAGCTTTGTAGCCTTACCGATACACACAGGAAGCACACCGACCGCATCAGGGTCAAGTGTACCTGTATGACCAATTTTTTTAGTTTTAGTATTCCCCGAAGCTTTGCTACTACATCATGAGATGTAAATCCCTGCTCCTTATATACATTTAAAACACCATTCATGCATTATCCTCATTATACTGCTGCTCAATCATTTCGCCAATCTTATTAACGATACTGTGGACATTGCCCTTAGCAGAGAATCCTGCTGCCCTCACATGTCCTCCACCGCCAAAGCCAGCAGCGATTCTTGCAACATCAATCATTTTCTTTGAACGAAGACTTACTTTGTATTCGTCCTTATCTGTTTCATAAAGGAATATAGCCACTTCAACTCCGTCTGTTAAGCGTAACTGCTCAATAATTCCACCAAGTTCTTTGCCAGTGACACCATAGAAATTCATTTCTTCAATAGATACACTTGAAAATATACATCTGCCATCATAAAACAACACACTTTCAAGCAAAGCTCTTCCAAGAATCTGGTTCTGGATATAACTCTTCTTATAAAAGCTGTTATCGATAATGTCAGAATAATCAATTCCCATCTCCATCATCTTTCCGGCAATATCCATTGTCCTTCTTGATGTACAGCTGTACTTAAACACACCTGTATCATGGATTATTCCTGTATATATGCACTCTGCAACATTTTTATCAACCTTATCCTCGTCAAATGTTGTATAGAGAACTTCACATGCCGAACTTGACTGTGGCTCTACACAATTAACATCAGCAAATGAATTATTGCTTATATGATGATCTATGCAGATAGTCTTATCAGCATTTTCAAAGCAGCTCATAAACGGTTCAATCCTGTCCATTGAACTGCAGTCAAGTACTACGAATAAATCAAAATGCTTATCCTCAGCCTCATGCTTAATATCATTAATACCAGATAAATAATTAAATTCATCTGACGGCTTTTCAAGATAAACAGTAACCTGGCACTCAGGAAGATTCTTCCTGATATAATTATATAAACCTAATGTTGAACCAACACAGTCACCATCAGGACGGATATGTCCTGTGATACCTATAACCTTTGCATGTCCGATTTCTTCAATAATATTCATGACTAACCTCTTTATTCTGTCTCGTCTTCAACCTCAACGTGCATCTTATTATCATGTTCTGTAACTTCATCAATAAGCTTAGACATATTAATACCATACTCAATTGACTGATCAAGAATGAATCTTATTTCAGGAGTATTTCTTAAATTGACAGTTCTTGCAAGCTGTCTTCTTATATATCCTTCTGCACTCTTAAGACCTGTAATCGTATCCTTCTGTGACTTTTCATCACCAAGAACACTTATATATGCCTTACATGTCTTAAGGTCAGGAGCGACCTCAACCGCTACAACCGAAGTCATAGGGTTGATTCTAGGGTCTTTAATCTCACCTCTGATTATATTACTTAATTCTTTCAATACCTCGCCGTTAATACGGGTATTCTTTACACTATTTTTACGCATATATTCTCCAAATAAAAACTAAATCCTATCTTGGCACTTCAACCATGATATGTGCTTCAATCATATCCTCTGGCTGGATATCATTGAACTTTTCAAATACCATACCACACTCAGTACCTGCCTTGATTTCCTTAACCTCATCCTTGAAGTGCTTAAGAGATGCGATAGGTCCTTCATAAACCTTCTCACTTCCTCTTGTTATACGGACAACAGAATCTCTTGTAATTCTTCCCTCTTCAACGATACAGCCGGCAATATTACCAACTCCTGAAGCCTTGAATATCTGCATGATTCTTGCATGACCGATAATCTTTTCTTCATAGATAGGCTCAAGCATACCCTTAAGGGCTGCCTCAACATCTTCAATAGCATTGTAGATAACGCTGTAAAGTCTTAAATCTACCTTTTCTCTCTCTGCAACAATTCTTGCCTGATTATCAGGCTTAACGTTAAATGCAATGATGATAGCATTAGAAGCTGATGCAAGTACTACATCGGATTCATTAACATTACCAACACCACCATGAATTACCTTAACAACAACCTCTTCATTAGAAAGTCTTACAAGACTTGACTTAACAGCCTCAACAGAACCCTGTACATCAGCCTTGATGATAATATTAAGTTCCTTCATATTACCAGCCTGGATCTGTTCAAAGAGTGCATCAAGAGATACCTTATGCTTAGTATCATCAAGAAGCTTCTTTCTTCCCTCGCTGATAAATGTCTCTGCTATACTTCTTGCTTCCTTCTCTGAATCAGCAGCCATAATGATTTCACCTGCATTAGGAACATCATTAAGACCAAGAATCTCAACCGGAGTAGATGGTCCGGCAACCTTTACTCTGTTACCCTTATCATCAATCATGGCTCTTATCTTACCATAGCAAGAACCTGCTGATACAGCATCTCCTACATGAAGAGTACCCTTCTGTACAAGGATAGATGCTACAGGACCACGTCCCTTATCAAGCTCAGCCTCAATAACAATACCTCTTGCCTTTCTGTCAGGGTTAGCCTTAAGTTCATTAACCTCTGCTGTAAGAAGAATCATATCAAGAAGCTCATCAATACCCTGCTTAGTATGTGCTGATACTGGAACAAATGTAGTAGAACCGCCCCAGTCTTCTGCAATAAGACCATACTCAGTAAGCTCCTGCTTAACCTTCTCGATATTAGCATTAGGCTTATCAATCTTATTGACAGCAACAATAATCTCAACACCTGCTGCCTTTGCATGGTTAATAGCCTCAATTGTCTGTGGCATTACACCATCATCTGCAGCTACAACAAGAATAGCAATATCTGTAGCCTGAGCACCACGCATTCTCATAGCTGTAAATGCTTCATGACCCGGAGTATCAAGGAATGTAATAAGATTACCATTTACATTTACCTGGTAAGCACCTATCTTCTGTGTGATTCCGCCTGACTCCTTAGCTGTCACATGAGTTTCTCTGATTGCATCAAGTAATGAAGTCTTACCATGATCAACGTGTCCCATAACGCAGACAACTGGTGGTCTTGGAACAAGCTTATCCTCTGGTTCTTCATCTTCCTTAAGAAGTTCTGCAATAACATCAACCTTCTCTTCATGCTCACATATGCAGTTGAACTCGAGAGCAATCTCTTCTGCTGCATCGTAATCTATCTCTTCGTTAATAGTAACAACCTTACCCTGTAAGAACAGCTTCTTAACAAGTGCTGCAGGAGCTACCTTCATCTTATCTGCAAGTTCCTTGATAGTAAGAGTATCTGGAAGAACAAGCTGCTTGATTGTCTCTTCTTCCTTTTCCTTCTTCTCAGGCTTTGTCATAGGCTTCTTATCAAATCTGCTGTTAGCAAACTTAAGATTTTCCTTAGCCTCATTATCTCTCTTTCTGTCATTCTTCTTGCTGTCTATTCTTGAATCATGTCTTCTTGAATCTGGCTTAGCTGAAAAATCAAACTCTTCCTTAGGTGCAGAATCTCTTCTATCATTATTTCTTCTCTGACCTCCGTTAAATCCTCCACGGTTCTGGTCATTATCCTTTCTGAAGCCACCATTTCCAGACTGTCCGTTTCTGTCATTTCTGAAACCGCCGTTATTGTTTCGGTCATTGTTTCTATAACCGCCATTATTATCACGATTACCATAACCACCATTGTTGTTACGGTCATTATTTCTGTAACCGCCATTATTGTTTCGGTCGTTATTTCTGTAACCGCCGTTGTTATCACGGCCGCCATTACCTCGGTCATTGTTTCTGTAGCCACCGTTGTTGTTACGGTCGTTATTTCTGTAACCGCCATTGTTATCACGGCTGCCATTATTACGGTCATTATTTCTATATCCACCATTGTTACGGTCATTGTTTCTGTAACCGCCATTATTATCACGGTTGCCATAGCCGCCATTACCACGGTCATTATTTCTGTAACCACCGTTGTTATCACGCTGTCCGTCTCTGTTATTATTGTTATCTCTTCTAGGATTCTTATCCTTGAACTGTTCTGTGGGAAATATACCTGTGAGATATGCTTCTTATCATCAGCATTGCCAGACTTATTCTGTGTTCCCTGCTGTGGCTGCTTTGGAGCCTGATTCTGCTGTCTGTTATCCCTGTTATCATTCTTTACAGGCTGTGACTGCTTTGCTGGCTGTGCTGCCGGCTTATTCTCTGCCTTAGGTGCAGGAGCAAACTTCTTTCTCACACTTGAAATTTCTGCATCTGTAAGTCCGCTTACAGACTTATAAGTCTTCTCGCTGTTGCTAAGCATATCAGTAATATCCTTAGATGTTATATTTAATTCTTTTGCCAATTCATGTACTCTCATATTTGCCATTTAACCTCTTTTCCAAATAACAGCACTGCTGTTATTCTAAACCCTGTTCAAAATATTTTTCTATGGTTTTTGCGAATCCTTCATCAAGGACTGCTAATGATGCGCGGAACTCTTTTCCTATCGCGTGGCCAATGCTTACCTTGTCACTGAAAAAATGTATTGGAACCTTGTAATAAGTACACATATTCGTAAACATTTTCTTAGTGTTATCTGAAGAATCATCTGCAACAATAACTGTGAATGCCTTTCCAGTCTTAACAGCTTTCTCTGTCGAAAACTCTCCGCTTGCAACCTTTCCGGCTTTCTGCGCCAGTCCAATCATATTAAGGATTTTCTGTTTATTTCCCAACATTATTCAGCTCCTTTGCTAACTCATCATAGATACCCGGATCTACTGCCATCTTAAACGACCTTTCAAGCCCCTTATTCTTAAAGGCTTTTGCAAGGCATTCCTCACTGGCGCATATATAAGCCCCTCTGCCATTCTTCCTGCCTGTAGTATCTATAACGATTGATTCGTCCTGTGTCTTCAGAATACGGATTAAATCTTTCTTATCCTTCATCTGACCGCAGCCAATACACTGTCTTTGTGGAATCTTCTTTACTGTAGCCACTATGCATCACTCCTAATAATTATTCTTCATCAAGGCTTATTTCAGATGGTTCAACATACTCTTCGTCTAAATTCTCTTCTTCTGTATGTTCTTCAGGTTCAGCCTCACTCTTAATATCAATTCCATATCCTGTAAGCTTTGCAGCAAGTCTTACATTCTGTCCCTGCTTACCGATTGCTAATGAAAGCTGCTGTTCAGAAACAACAATCTTAGCCTTCTTCTCTTCATCATCAGCTACTGCTGAAACAACCTTTGCAGGGCTTAATGCATTAACAATAAGCTGTGCTGAATTACTGTCCCACTCAATGATATCAATCTGCTCATTGCCAAGTTCATTAACAATAGCCTTAACTCTTGCGCCGTTAATACCAACACATGCACCTACTGGATCAACATTTGCAACATTAGCTCTAACTGCCATCTTTGTTCTTGATCCGGCTTCTCTTGCAATGCCCATGATTTCAACAACACCATCTTTAATCTCTGTAACTTCTTCTTCAAAAAGCTTCTTAACAAGCTCCTGTGACTTTCTTGAAACTCTTACAACAGGACCACCCTTTTCTCTGTTAATTACATCAACAACATATAACTTGATTCTGTCGCCCGGCTTGAACTCTCTGTCCTTAAACTTATCATCAGCCTTAAGTACTGTCTGGAGTCTTCCAAGATCGATTGTAAGGTCACCGTTATCAGCAACTCTCTGTACAATACCTGTAATAAGCTCCTTCTCCTTAGAGTGGTACTCATTGTAAAGTGCATTCTTTTCCTGCTCTCTTATAGTCTGTACAATAGTATTCTTTGCATTCTTGGCTGCCTTTCTTGAGAACTCCTCAGACTTAACTTCAACTGTGATAACATCACCAAGCTGGCAGTCAGGCTTAATCTTTCTTGCATCCTCTAATGATATATCTGTACCTGAAACATATTTTTCTTTCTTATTCTCTCTGTTCTCAGGAACAATAACTTCCTCAACAACAGTTCTGTCAGAATAAATGTGGAAATCACCTGTTCTTCTGTCTAACTCAACGCGTCCGTTGTCAGCCTTATCAAATTCAGCCTTGTACTCATCCATAAGAGATTTCTCGATAGCTGCAAACATAATCTCTTTATCGATTCCATTCTCCTTCTCAAGAGCATCAAGTGCCATAATTAATTCCTTATTCATTGCTTTTAATTTCCTCCAAAAATATATTATACTTCATCTACAAATGCCCATCTGATCATAGCCAGATTACTTCTGTCAAATGTTTTAGTTACATCATCAATACTGATTGTTACCGTATCTTTATCATATTCCTTAAGAACCCCGGAATATTCCTTAGATTTATCAACAGGACTGAATAATTTAATCTCAATCATTCTGCCGATACTCTTTTCATAATCCTTCTCTTTCTTAAGAGGTCTTGTAAGACCCGGAGAACTCACCTCAAAAATATACTGGTCATCAATGTAATTCTCCCTGTCCAGTATCTCATTGAAAGCCCTGCTCACATTCTGACAGTCATCAATAGTAACTCCGCCTTCTTTGTCAATGTAGACACGCAGATACCAGTCACTGCCTTCCTTCACGTAGTCAACATCAAAAAGTTCCACGCCGTTAGCTTCAACAACCGGCTGTATAAGCTGTGCTGTCTTAGCTTCATAGCTTTCTCTTTTTCCCATGCAGTACTCACCCTTTCTAAAAATATTCAGTTTTCTTATATATGAACGAAAGAGTGGACATCTCTGCCCACTCTTTCTGTATCACATATAGTAGCTTGTAGGGGAATCGAACCCCTGATTCCGCCGTGAGAGGGCGGCGTCTTAGCCTCTTGACCAACAAGCCATAACCTGTGTTGTCTTGCAGTTGTGTACCGCAGCAACAATGATATCTTAACTCAATTATCAGAATCCGTCAAGCACTTTTTTGAAATTTTTCCAAAAATTTTCAAAAAATATTTCAAAGCCTTCAAAAAAGCGCTTAAATACTGGATTCCCAGCCAATCAATAATCTTATGCAAAACTAAAGATTGCTGTAAATACTCCCGCACTTGCGATTCCCATAATCACTCCTGCAAGTAAAACTCCTAACAAAACTGCTATTACACTCTTCTTAAATCCCATATCAAGAAAACTTGCTGCAAGTGTTCCCGTCCATGCACCTGTTCCCGGAAGCGGAATTCCAACAAAAAGTAATAATGCTACAAAAAGACCTCTTCCAGCCTTCTCCTTAAGCTTCTCTCCACCCTTGTGTCCTTTTTCAATACAGAAAGTAAAGAACTTTCCAATATATTTCTTATCCTTTCCCCACTCAAGAACCTTTCTTGCAAAAAGGTAAATAACCGGTACAGGAAGCATATTACCTATTACGCACACAATATATGACTGTAACAATGGTAACTGGAATCCCTGTGATACAGGAATTGCACCTCTAAGCTCAATAAGTGGAACCATAGAAATAAGAAAAATATACAAATACTTTTTTAACATACTATCTCCTATTTAATTTAATAATAAACAGAATTGATAATACATAATATTTGTAAAAAAATCAAGTATATTATATATTCTCAATCTGCCAGTCAATCGGTTCTACCCCATTAGCCTTTAAAAATTCATTGCACTGGCTGAAATGTCTACAGCCAAAAAAGCCTCTGTACGCAGATAACGGACTCGGATGCGGTGCTTTAAGAATAAGATGTTTCGGATTATTAAGCATTGATGCTTTCCTCTGTGCAGGCGAGCCCCACAGCATATACACAATAGGTCTGTCCTGCATATTGACAGCATTAATAACTGCATCCGTAAACTGCTCCCAGCCGTGTCCCTGATGTGAATTAGCCTGATGTGCTCTTACAGTAAGCACTGTGTTAAGCAGAAGCACTCCCTGGTCGGCCCATTTCTTAAGATATCCGTTATTAGGAATATAACATCCACAGTCATCATGCAGTTCTTTATATATATTCTTAAGTGAAGGCGGTGCTTCCTCTCCCGGAAGTACTGAAAAAGACAGTCCATGTGCCTGATGTACATTATGATAAGGATCCTGACCAAGTATCAGTACCTTAACCTTACTAAGCGGTGTAAAATGAAACGCATTAAATATATCATCTGCCGGAGGATATACAACATATTTGCTGTATTCATCCTTAACAAATGTAAACAGTTCCCTGTAATAAGGCTTTGAATATTCACCTTTAATAGCAGGAAGCCAGTCATTATCTATCATTGACATAGTATTTATTGTCCTTTCCTGTATGAAAACTCAATCTTACATCAAACGCATAGGAATTCCCTCATCAGCAAGGTATTTCTTAAGCTCCATAATATCAAGTTCTTTATAATGAAAAAGTGAAGCTGCAAGTGCCGCATCAGCCTTTCCCTTAGTAAATGCATCAAGAAAATGTTCTTTACTTCCCGCACCGCCTGAAGCAATTACAGGTATTGAGACATTTGACGCAATTGTATTAGTAAGTTCAATATCATATCCGGCTTTAGTTCCATCGCAGTCCATACTTGTAAGAAGAATCTCTCCTGCTCCAAGTTTCTCTGCCTTCATTGCCCATTCAACAGCATCCATGTGCATATCAACTCTTCCGCCATTCTTATATATGCTCCAATGACCGTCGCTATTCCTCTTGGCATCAATTGCAACAACAACGCACTGGCTGCCAAACTTGTCAGCCGCATCAGATATAAGCTGTGGATTCATAATAGCTGCCGTATTAATTGATATCTTGTCAGCGCCCTCTCTTAAAAGCACCTTGAAATCATCAACACTTCTTATTCCACCGCCTACTGTAAACGGAATGAAAACTTTCTCAGCCACTCTTCTTACAAGGTCAACAGTTGTATTTCTTCCATCACTTGAAGCTGTAATATCAAGAAATACAAGCTCATCTGCACCTGATTTGTCATACATTGATGCAACCTCAACAGGATCTCCTGCATCTCTTAAATCAACAAAATTAGTTCCTTTGACAACTCTTCCATCCTTGCAGTCAAGGCATGGTATAATTCTTTTAGTAAACATCAGCAACTCCTTTTAGCAATTATAATGACGCAAAGTTCTTTAATATCTTAAGTCCTACTTCGCTGCTCTTTTCCGGATGGAACTGACACGCAAACACATTGCCGCTCTCAACCGAAGCATGAATATGAGTAGTATATTCTGTAGATGCAGCAACAATATTTTCATCTGCTGCCTTAAGATAATAAGAATGTACAAAATACACATAAGGATTACCTTCAAGTCCCTTAAAAAGCTTTGCCCCCGGCTTTACATCAAGAGAATTCCATCCCATATGTGGAATCTTAAAGCCCCCCTTAGCAGGAATTTTCAATATCTTTCCCGGAAGAATATCAAGTCCTTCTGCTCCCGGAGTCTCATCACTTTCTTTAAACAGAAGCTGTAATCCCAAGCATATTCCAAGAAACGGAGTTCCATTACGTGTTACCTTCTTAATAGTATCAACAAGTCCGAACTTATCAAGATTGTTCATTGCATCTCCAAATGAACCAACTCCCGGAAGAATAACCTTGTCAGCCTGTAAGATTTCACTTGAATCTCTTGATACTAAAACTTCCTCTCCTAATGATACCAGTGCCTTTTCCACACTCTTAAGATTGCCTGCATCATAATCGATAATTGCTATCATTGTACTGCCTTTCCATATTCCTTTATTTTTAAATAATAATTCGTGAAATCACTGTTAGACATATCTGCCAGTGATATTCCCTGTGCTTCAGATATCTTAAATGTGTTCTGTAAAGCATCAATTATGTTCTGATACTCTGCTTTAAACTTATCATCAATTCCAAGTTCCTGTGCTGTAGAACGGAATGTATTATATCTGTCTATTCCCTTAATAAGTGCATCCAACGCCTCTGTTTTCATATTAAGACTCATATAATTCTCATAAGAATCATACTGTCTCTTGACATACATTATGGTAGATGCCTGTTCATACAGAGTCTTATCATTGGAGTTAAGCTTCATTCCATTAAGCTTGGAATATGCTTTATCATACTCACCATTATTATAGTATGTCTTTGCCTGTGAAGAATTAGTATTATAATATAATGCTGAATTCAAAACACTGATAAGTACTACAACTCCGGCAACAAAAAGAACAAGCATAACCAGTGAAAGCGGCTTGATTTTAAGAATATCTCCAGGTTTTGGAGGTTCTTTAGGTTTCTTCTCTTTCTTAGGCTTAGGCTGCTTTACTTTTTTAGGCTTTGCCGCCTTCTTCTGCTCTGCCGCCTGCTTTTTCTTTTCTTTCTTCTCTGTAGCGGCTGCCTTTTTTAACTCTTTATTCTTCTGTTTTTCTTCATTATCGAGTCTTTCAGCCTCTTCTTCAGCCTTTTCTTCTTCTATTCTTTTTGC
The DNA here is from genome assembly GCA_003458705.1 of Eubacterium sp. AF22-9. Lineage (GTDB taxonomy): Bacteria > Bacillota > Clostridia > Lachnospirales > Lachnospiraceae > Lachnospira. The sequence continues at coordinate 28,116 of QRVH01000028.1, forward strand.
CTTCATCTGGGCAAGTCTGTACTTAAATCTTGCAAAGAAGCCTTTCTTAGGTGCTTCTGAATCATCAAGAGTATCCTTATTGCCGAATACATCTTCTATTATCTGTTCATTCTCATCCTTAGGTTCTCCATTATCAGCTTCCGGCTTGTCTGCAGACTTATCCTCTGATGAAGTATTTTCGCCATTACCATTATCTGCAGCCTCTTCCTTAGGACTCTCATCTTCAAGACTGTCGAAAAATACTTTCTTTATCTTCTTAAAAAAGCTGTCCTTCTTCGGCTTTTCAGGTTTTATCTTGCTTTCATCTACCTGAACGCTTTCTTTCTTTTCAGGCTCTTTGTTATCTGCTTCTTTATTGTCTGCATCCTGTCTGTTTTCTATATCAGAAACTGCTCCTTCATTGCCGGCTTCTGTCTCATTTACCTGTGAATCATTTTTTTCTTTCTCAGCAAGTTCCTCTTCTAATGCCTGAGCCTGCGCCTGTGCTTCCGCACGCTTAAGCTCATCTCCCTGATTCAATAAATCATCTATTGAAATGCTGTCAGTATCAGCTTTGACATCATCTATCAAATCATCAAGATTCATATTCATAAGTCTTTCCATGTCATTATCAGACAGTTCCGAATCATCATCCGCAGGAGTTATTGTTGCGCCTGCTGCTTCCTCGACAGGTGTATCTTCAAGCATCTTATTAACCTCTTCTTCTGCTTTAGCATCTTTCTGTGCTTCCTGTTCCTCATTATCAGCATTCTCTGCTTCTATCTTCTCCCTTACTTCACGGGCTATCTCTTCCGGATCTTTGTCCTCAATCTCCTGCTGCCATTCACTTTTCGGTTCTTCCTGCTGAGAATCTGCCTGCTCCTTTTCATTAATTGAATCAAGCAATTTATCCAGATAATCTTCTTCCTTATCAGACAAAATTCTCACCTCCTGAAATCAAAATATACTAAAATATTAACATAAACATTCATTATTAACAATATTTTACAAGTTCTTTTATAAACTGTGCCCCATTCATCTCAAAAGCACATGCCCTGTCTCCGATTTCCTTTGGAATCTGGTAGAATGTGCTGTGTACCCTGTACAACTTGGATTTCTGGTTAATCATGACAATTCTTTCAAACGGCCATCTTATAACATTAGGGTTGGAAAAATCCTCTCCAATTTCCACAATAACCAGCTTCTTTGCAAGAGAAGATGACAGCCATTTATTGTAGAAATCCCACTGCTTCTCCTCTTCCTCTGCATTGTTTTCATTAACCGGACAGACAATTCTTCTCTCATTAAAGCCTGCATCTCTGATTGCACCAGCCTTATCAGTTGACACAATAAAATAATTCACATGTTCCATTGATTCAAATATTTTCTTAAGATTATCATAAACTTCCTTATCTTCTGAAGCATATATTTCTTTTCCAAGTCCGAAAAGGACATAATCTGCACTCTTTATATCATCCATTAAATCATTGTAAATCATAAGTACCTCCATTCAATAACTATGTGATTATAACATCTTTTTGGGATGTTGTCATCGTTACCTGTTTTGCACGAGCAGCCATATGCCAGAACTGCGTTCTGGCATTGTCGCGGCGCTCCTCGAGAATCTATATAAAGTTCACATTTTGTGCAAGCACAACTGTGAACTTTCCATATCTTCTCTCATCGCTGCTGTATTTTGCGCGAGCAGCCATATGCCAGAACTGCGTTCTGGCATTGTCGCGGCGCTCCTCGAGAATCTATATAAAGTTCACAGTTTGTGCGAGCACAACTGTAAACTTTCCATATCTTCTCTCATCGCTGCTCGCGCAAAAAAGGACGCCACCCATGTCAGGCGGCGTCCTATAAGAGGAAGTGTAAAATGAAGAAAATTATCTGAGTAATTTATCGATTTCTGATACAAGCAGTCCGATTTCCGGCTTTGACAACTGGACATCTGCACCAAGTGATTCTCCCTTTGCTCTCATCTGTTCATTAATAAGTGATGAGAATATAACAACCGGAATATTCTTTAACTTGTCATCAGACTTAATAAGCTTTGTAAGTCTGTGGCCATCCATAAGCGGCATCTCCAGATCAGTGATAACACAGTCTATATCAAGCGGTACTTTTCCTGCCTTGGCATCTGATATAAAATCCCATGCTTCCTGACCATTATGACATAATGTAAGATTATCATAACCTGATTTAACAAGTGAATCAGATATCAGCTTAATAAGAAGAGGTGAATCCTCTGCTATGACAATATGTGCTTCACTTCTTGGTCTGCCTTCAAGCTTGAGAATATCAGAAGTCTTAAGACCTGTCTCCGGACTTATATCTGATACAATACGCTCAAAGTCAAGAATAATAATAAGCTGACCGTTAATCTTAACAATTCCTGTGGCAATTCCGTTGTCAGCAGTACTTATTGTTGTATCTGGAGTAATAATATCAGCCCATGATACTCTGTGGATTCCAACAACTGTATGTACATGAAAAGCGACATTCAATTTGTTGAAATTAGTTATAATAAACATATCCTTCGAAATATCTCCTGAAGGAGCACTTTTAATAACCTTAGCAAGGTCTACAACTGTTATCATTAAATCTCTTGGCATGAATATTCCTTCTACACTAGGATGTGCATTCGGAACCGGTGTAACCGGACTATATGGCACAATCTCTTTAATCTTGGCAACATTAATACCATAATGATTATTCCCTATTGTGAATTCAAGAACCTCTAACTCATTAGTTCCACTCTCTATCAAAATATTAGTTTCCATATTAAATTCCTCCATGTTGTTCACGAACAACTTCTATGTGAAGATTATAACAGAAACATATTAAAAAAACAACGAAATAATGAAAAACTTATCTTACCGGTCTTATAATGCTTCTGCTGCACAGATAAGTTATAAGGAAATATCCTCCATAAATAACTGCGACGAATGCCAGTGTAAGCCCTATAGATGCTGCCATTGAACTCATTCCCATAGTTGCAAGAATTATGTTAATAAACTTAATTCCAAACACAGAATGAATAAGTGCGAGAATCAGCGGAAACGCAAAAAATATTCCAATCTGCTTAAAAAGCGCCATATCAATCATTCTCTCATCAACCCCAAGCTTCCTTAACATTCCATATCGTTCCTTATTGTCTGCACTGTCTGACAATTCTCTCAAAGCAAGAATTGCCGCACTGCTTATAAGGAATATAATTCCTAAATATAAGGCAATAAATGTAACTAACGCTCCAAGCCCGACACTGCTTTCAGCCAGGTCAATTCTGGAATTCCAGCTAATGAAACTCGTTTGAAATGATATATTTTTCATTAAATTGTCTAACTGTGTTTCAATAGAATATCTTTCTTCCTTAGTGTCTGCCCTATAGTCAGCACTAAGCCCCATATTGCGTACCTGCTGTGGTTTTACCGCATTATCAGGCACAACAAGAATCCCGTCATTCATATTCTGAACACCAATCTGTACAAAACCATCCATGCATTCACTATATCTTGGTTTATACTCTTTTCCATTGACAGATAATATAATTCCTTTCTTTAATGCCTGATTCCTAATCATAACCATGTTCTTATAATCTGCCACTATAATATATTCATCGTCATTAAGTTCATACGTAATATTACCGTACAGTCTTGCAACAGAATTATAATCGCCAATAGTCATTACCGGCATAATAGTATCTGCCATAAACTGATAATCATCTGTATTAATATCCCCTAATGTATCTTTAACTGTCAATCCGGTGTTGTATACATTATATTCTGCAACATCCTTAAAATACTTCTGCGCATCAAATCCACTGTTATTAAGTGTTTCTATTATACTTAATTTGGAATCTTCCAGCATTTTCCTGTCTTTTTCATTCATATCCTGTGATGTGGCATATGCCTCGCTCATCGCATCATATGAATATTTTGCAAGCTGTACATCAACAGGACACACGCTGTCCAGATCCTTTGAAAGCGAATCCTTCATTGAAAGCGCTGCAGAAAGCACACTTATTGTGATAAAAAGCATGATACATATAACAGTTGTTGAGAATACAGTAGTGTTAATCTTGCTGCAGAACTGCCTTAACACAAAGCTGTTAACACCTTTATAATACACACTCTTAATACTGGTAAATATCTTTATCATAAAACCTGAGACTGCCCAAGGACACACTA
>QRVH01000029.1 GCA_003458705.1 Eubacterium sp. AF22-9
TGTACTATTGTTTCCGTATTTTATTATTTAAAGAGTGTTTCTTTGTATTATTATTTAAAGAGTGTTTCTTTGTATTATATCATTATAATTTAGGCTCTTTTTTTATAGTTAGGCATTAAATTGTAGCTGAATTGTGTCTAATTTTTAGCCACTGCCACAAAATAAATAAAAAATAAATGAATAACCAGTACTTCAATTCACCAGGTTTTATCACTTTATATTATTAATGATTCTTGGTTATTTATTAACAGGTGCCCCGCCAATCAGGAAATCAACTGCTTTTTCTTTAACCGCAAACTCTATTTCTTTATGCTCACCACCGAATTCACCATCAAGTGTCCATGAAACAGGCTGTGGTGATTCAAACCTTACAGACTTGGTCTTCCATGTACATACCCAGTCACATTTGCTAAGGTCTTTTGTTATAAATGCATTAATAAGCGACTGGACAGCTATAGGATTGTTAAGTTCTCTTATCAGAGTAACCTCGAATAATCCATCCTGCATATCAACATCATTACCGGTAAGATTCTTTATTCCTCCAACTGAATCCGTGTTGCTTATCATTCCGTATACAAAGTTTCCCTCGACATTCATTTCTTCAGAATATACACGCATATACTGTGGCTTAATAGTTGATAAGCTCTTAACTGCCTCAATTACATAAGCCTGATGTCCGAGTACATTCTTAAGATTCTGTGGAGTTCCGTAGGAAACCCTTGTAAATGCGCCAAATGCAGCGACATAATTAAATGAACGCTCACCATTTACCATTCCTACATCACATGGGAATCGCTTTCCTTTGGCTATATTAACAGCAGCCTTTACCATATTTCTTGGAATGCCAAGACTTGCTGCAAAATCATTAGTTGTTCCACTTGGAATATAACCTATCGGCGGCTTTTCTCCTTTATACTTAAGAATTGCAGCAACAGTCTCATTAAGCGTTCCATCTCCACCACTGCATGCTATAACATCATACTTTCCTTCATTGTCAATAATGTGCTGATAGCCATCAAGTGGCGCTTTGGTCGGATACACTGTAATCTCATATCCAGCCTTAGAAAACACCTGTATTATCTTCATTAGCTGATTCTTAATCTGCACTTTTCCAGAGTTTGGATTAAAAACAAACAGCATTTTCATCATAATCACCTGTCCCATTTATCACATAATGCATTAATCTGGTCTGTAAACTTAGCCAAATCTTTATTCGCGCCATCTTCATTGTGCATAATAACTGTCATGAGGCGCTTTCCAGCAGCAACAAGCCTGTCAAATACAGTCTTGCAACGCTGAGTAGTTGTAGTTCTTCTTGACTTCTTATCCTTAATACCTTCAGAAATAATTCTGTCGGCAATTAAATCATAGCTTCCACCTGTGTATGGTGCCATTGCATCATAGCCATATTCTTCCTTCAGGCACTCTGTGAATTCCTCACATACACTATCCTCGCCATGTACTACGAATACCTTCTTAGGCTTCTTTTCAAATGCGTTAATCCAGCAGAGAAGTCCTTCCTTGTCAGCATGGCCGCTCGATCCCTGAAGCTGTACAATCTCAGCCTTTATCTGAATTGGCTCACCGAAAAGCTTAATCTCCTCTGCACCATCAACTATAATACGGCCTGTTGTTCCAACAGCCTGATAACCAACGAATACTATTGTACTCTCAGGTCTCCATAAGTTATGCTTGAGGTGATGCCTTATTCTTCCGGCTTCACACATACCTGATGATGAAATAATAACCTTAGGATTAGGATCAAAGTTAATCTGCTTTGATTCATCACCTGTAGTTGCATACTTAAGTCCCGGGAATGTAAGCGGATTAATTCCTTTTCTTACAAGCTCGACTGCTTCATCATCAAAGCAGCTCTCAACATTCTTAATAAATATGTTAGTTGCCTCAATTGCAAGCGGACTGTCCATATATACATCAAAGTCCCTGCCAACAAGATTATCTTCTTTAATCTTTCTTATAATATAGAGAAGCTCCTGTGTCCTTCCGACAGCGAATGAAGGAATAACAACATTACCTCCTCTTTCAAATGTTCTCTTGAATATATTCGTTAAATCTTCAACATAGTTAGGAGTTCCACCGTGGCTTCTGTTACCATAGGTTGATTCCATGACTACATAATCAGCGTCTGTAACATGCTTCGGGTCTTTAATTATAGGCTTGTTGATATTACCAATATCACCTGAGAACACAATCTTCTCTGTTACATCACCATTCTCAGTCTTTTCTGTAGCCCATACCTCAATACTTGCTGAACCAAGCAGATGTCCTACATCTGTGAATCTTATCTTAATTCCGTCAGCTATATTGTATATCTTATCATACTCACAGCCAACAAACTGCTTGCAGACATTAACGGCTGCATCCATATCATACAATGGAACGAATTCCTTAAGCTTTCCTCCTGATCTGGCAGCCTTCCGGTTTCTCCATTCAGCTTCAAACATCTGAATATGTGCGCTGTCTCTTAACATTATCTCACACAGCTGTGCCGTAGCTGATGTTGAATACACCTGTCCCCTGAATCCATTCACATACATAAGAGGAATCAGACCTGAATGGTCAATGTGTGCATGCGTCAGCAATATGCAATCCACATCAGATGCTGCAACCGGAAGTTCCTGGTTCTCATATACATCATTGCCCTGTTCCATACCGCAGTCTACAAGAATATTAAGACCTGCCGCCTGTAAGAAATGACAGCTTCCTGTTACCTCATGATCCGCGCCTAAAAATGTTAGTTTCATAATATGCCTCATTTCCGCGTCAACGCTATTTTTTCACGATATTTCTGATGTAATTGTAACATTTTCCTATGTAAAATTAAATACAATCATATATAAAAATTGTATTAATTCTCTGTATATTCTATATCCGTAAATGTAACATCCGCATTTCTCGAAACGAAGAATCCTGCGTATACATGCTTAGGGTCTACGGCTGTCAGCTTAAAATCAAATCCGCCTGTTAAGAACTCTCCTTCGCCTAATTTTACTGCATATCCGTCCGGATTAGACTTTATACATACTTCTACTGTATCACCCGGTTTAAGTTCTCTTCCTGTCACGCTTCCCTGCATAAGTTCGCTGTTCTTTCTTGCAAAACAGCTCCATGCCTGGTCTTTATAAGTAAGGTTAAGTGGTGCTGCGGCTACATAATCGCCAAGTACATCTGGCATTTTCTTATCAATATACATGTCATCTCTTACCATAAGCCCAAATGACACCTGATTGTTATAGAAATAATCATTAATTGTCATCTTAGCCTTAATGGTAAAGTTCACATTTACAGGAATCTTCTTATAGTACATTGCAATTCCGTCTGTAACAGTAGATATCTTGCCATCATTATTCTTAACCGCGATGTGTATTCCCCCTGGAACTTCTTCAAGTATATAATTATCAGATTCCGTTGGCAGAGTTGTAACATCACCGAATACTGTGCCTTTGAATCCATATACATCTTTAAAGTTCTTGCTGTCAGCAAGCTCATCGCTGAACACTACCGGCTTGTATGAAGCATTTTTTTCAAGATATCTGTTCTTGTCTGGAAGCGGTTCATCTGCCCTTATATTAACTATATTCTCTGAAAGTCCTGATATTCCAGCCATTTCAAGCTCCTGCATAACAAGGAAAGCATTAACCCTGCCGCCCCATATATTAGTGTGTGTATTGTCAACACTTACTTCTTTATTAGATGGCCATGCGTGAAGATAAATTGTCTCTTCTGGTCCTAACTTATCATATAAAGCCTTTGTCTTTTCAGTCATATCAACGCAGACGATTCCAAGGTCTCTTGCAAGGTCACGGACTGCCTGTGAATAATCCCCTCCCTTAAACTGTGCAGCGTCATCAGTTATGTGAAGCTCCTGCTTTGTCCACTCTCCTGTTGCAGTTCTTCTTACAATAGGTGTACACAGTATTGGTGTACATGAAACATCAAGTGCCGGTTTAATATAATTGTCATATAATGATGCTGCAAATGTGCCTTTCTTATCCCTGCCGCCTATCGGGCTTGTATATCTTCCTGCCTCAGTTTTCTCATCATTATGTCCAAATCCGATTATAAGAAAATCTCCTGCTTTCATGCCTGCAAGAAGCTCCTTATAATTCTCTTCCTTAGTAAAGCTTAAGCTGCTTCTTCCTGAAAGTGCAAGATTATTAACCTGCACCTTGCTGTTAAGATAACAGCCAAGCTTGGTTCCGTATCCATATCTTGGATAATAGTATTTGTCATCAAAAGAGCTTAATGTTGAATCACCAACAACCCATAATGTACTCATCGTATGTCACCTCGTTTTAAATATATGTGTTATCATCAATATGTCTTATTAAGGTAGTTTTCGCGGAGGTGTTCCTCCATCGCAGCTATCTCTTTCCCGAACTCCCTGGCAGATATAAGCAGGCATCCCTGTCCTCTTATAATTACCTGTTCTACACCATCTGATGTTGCCACCGTTACATTATATTTCTTTCCATTCTCATGTGCAAATTTTTCTATATAATGGTCAGCAGTTTCCGCTGTCTTCGTAAATACAACATGAATATTATGAAAATCTATAAACTCCTCATCATGTCCAGGCACTCTGTATGCGTCAAATACCACAATCAGTTCGCATCCCTTCATCGCCTGATAATTACACAGTATATCAAGCAGCCTGCCTCTTGCACTGTCAAGATTGACCTGTGCAAGCTCTGATAGCTCCTTAAATGCATGTATTATATTATATCCGTCAACAAGAAGAAAACTCTTCTTATCTGGATTATATTCAGGTGCTTTAGGAGGGTTTTTAACATTGGCATTACCGCCTGTAACATATCTTCCAACTGCTGTGTCAGCTTTTCTTTTCGATAACTTTCTTCTTTCATTATCGCCTCTGCTGTTAGAAAAATATGTTTCGTTCAAGATTCTGTCTACCTCGTCTGTTCCAATCCACTCGTCAGACACTGTTCTTGAAGCCTGCTTTGCCGTAAGCTTGACCTCCCTGTCAGACTGTCCACCGGCAACCCCGGAATCCGTCACGGCTATCTCGACATGTGCATGCTCTCTTACTTCATTCCACGGCACAACATATCCCGAACCGCCTGCACAGAATACTGAATCTACCGGATTTCTTGTATCACGCTCAGGCTCATAGCCAAATTTTTCAATAACCTCTTCTGTATTATGGCATGGTCTGTAGCCTGCCATCTTAAGTGCAAGCCTGCCTGTTCCCTTGGTATAGGCATTAACCTCTGCCTGATAGTTGCCAATCACTGAAACCGGACCTTCACCTGTGATAACAACATTATCACCATCAGCCTCATGCATGTTAAATGCCGCACCCATCTCTCGAAGTCTGTCATTGCCCTGCCAACATAATCTCTCTTCACCTCAAGTGAAAACGCATAGAATGGCTCTAACAATACTGATTCTGCCTGCATAAGCCCCTGCCTTACAGCTCTGTAGGTTGCCTGCCTGAAATCTCCGCCTTCCGTATGCTTTGGATGCGCCCTTCCTGCAACCAGCGTAATCTTCATGTCCGTGAGTTCAGAACCTGTAAGCACTCCTCTATGCATTTTTTCACACAAATGTGTATACACAAGCCTCTGCCAGTTCTTATCAAGTATATCCTCACTGCAATGACATTCGTATCTCATGCCGCTTCCCGGCTCACCCGGTTCAAGCAGCAGATGAACCTCCGCATAATGTCTTAAAGGCTCGAAATGTCCGATACCATACGCCTTATTCTTAATTGTCTCTTTATATACAATGCTTCCTTCACCAAATGTTACATCTACACCAAATCTTGTCTTGATAATATTGGTCAGCACCTCAATAAGCACCGGTCCCATTACGCTTACATGTATTTCTTTGAAGTTCTCATCCCATTCAACATGAAGTTCAGGTTCTTCCTCCTCTAGTGTACGAAGCTTTGAAAGAAGTGCCACCGGATCTGTCCCTGCCGGAAGATTAAGCTTGTAATTAAGTACCGGCTCAAGCACAGGTATATTATCCTCTCCTCCTGCTCCAATAAACTGACCTGCCTTAGTCTCTGAAAGTCCTGTCACAGCACATACAGTTCCTGCAACTGCTTCATTAATGCTTGTAAACTTATCTCCTGCATAGACTCTTATCTGGTTGACTTTTTCATTGCCAATAAGCATTTTTGATTTTAAAGAACCACCGCATACTTTAAGATGTGTAAGTCTTTCTCCTCTGTCATCTCTTGTAATCTTATACACCTTTGCCGAGAACTCTTCGCCATAATCAGGACAGCTTACATATGTATCAATTCCATTTATAAGCTCCTCAACTCCGTTCATTCTGAGTGCCGAACCAAAATATACAGGAAACATTTTTCTTTCCATAATCATGCGGCTCATAAGAACATCATCAACATGTGCAGATTCAAGAAACTGCTCAAGTGCCTCTTCATGGCACATTGCAACTTCTTCGTAATCTATATTATTAAAATCCACACATAACTCTGACAGCCTGTTCTTTAGCTGTTCCATAATTCTTGCCCTGTTCGTTCCCTGCTGGTCCATCTTATTGACAAATATAAATACCGGAATTCCAAGTCTTTTAAGCAGACTCCACAGTGTCTCGGTATGTCCCTGTACTCCGTCCATTCCGCTTATTACAAGAACCGCTGCGTCAAGCACCCACAACGTTCTCTCTGTCTCAGCCGAGAAATCAACGTGTCCCGGTGTATCAAGCAGCGTGTATGAACTTCCGTTATAATTATAAGCCGCCTGCTTTGAGAATATGGTGATTCCTCTTGCTCTCTCCATATCCCCTGTATCAAGAAATGTATCCTGATTATCAACTCGTCCTAATTTTCTTATGCTTCCCGCACTATATAGTATCGCCTCTGACAGCGTCGTCTTTCCTGCATCAACATGTGCCAGCATGCCGATTGTTATCGGATTACTATGTGCCATATCATTTCCTTTCTCCAAGTTTTATTCCATACCTTCTTTAAGCCATCTCGCAATATTGGTAAAATCAATCTTAAGTTCTCCATTATATATATTCACCGGAACCGGCTTATCAAATCCATATATCACCGGATACAGATCACTCTCAAAGAAATACACAAGAACCTTCTCCTGCGCAAAGTCCAGTATCCAGTATTCACGCACTCCAGCCTCCATATACTTGGAAAGCTTCAATGCATAATCCTTCTTCTTGGTAGACGAAGAAACGACCTCCACAACAAAATCCGGTGCACCATATATACCAAATCTCTTAATCTTAGATGTATCGCATACTATTCCTACGTCCGGCTGAACCATAGTCCTCTCATCACAATCAAGCTGTACATCTACAGGTGCTATAAATGGACGACAGTTTCCACCAAGTTCCATAATATAATTAGCAATCTGCCTGTGAATCTCTCCACCAATTGACTGATGTCCGAAAGTAGGCGAAGCCATATCGTAAAAGTATCCGTCAATCAGCTCCACTCTCTGTTCATCAGGCAATGCCCTGTAATCATCAATAGTGTATTCACCATTCTTTCTTGCCTTATATAATCCACCTGGTTTCCTTACTTCTAACTGTTCATTAAAAACCTGTTCCAGTGCTGTAAGAGTATCATATCGCGGGCTCTCTGTTTCCCCAGAAAAAATCTTCTGCACTGTTCCCAGAGGCACCCCAGACAATTCAGCTATCTTGGCATATGAATATCCTTTTTCCTTCTTCTTCTCTTTCATCTCATTAATTGTCATATAACCCTCTCCAATCAAAACATGAGTATCCGTACATGATTAAATATAATTTCTATACTCATTATAAGAGTTGTATATCCATTAGTCAACCAAAATATAGTAAATAAATGCCCGTTTTATAACCGTTTTGTTTCCAGCTGACCGGTTGTAACTTAGGTTATGATAACTATCGTATTCACGGATGACAGTCTATTAATCATGCTGAATATGCAATTATAATAGATGATTGTTATAATTATCAATCCAAATAATTTATATATTCTTATAATATATTATTTAAAATTTCATTGACAGTATTTTATTAGTATTGTTATTATATATTCGTTACTGATGCATCATTTTTAAAAACTAAAATTCCTACGAAAGGCGATTTATGAACTATAACAACACTAATACACATCAGAAAGATGTCACCCTTAAGACATTCTGGCGTGATAATGAACATTTTGCAGACCTTTTCAATGCTACTGTCTTTAATGGTAAACAGGTACTTAAACCTGACAAACTTACAGAAATGGACACTGATGTCTCTGCTACAATTCATTCCAAAAGTTACAATGAATCTATTACCAGAAACAGAGATGTAGTAAAGAAGATGTCTGATGGCATTGAGTTCAATATTCTTGGTCTTGAGATTCAAGACAAGACCCATTATGCCATGCCTTTGCGAACCATGACCTATGACGCACTTGGCTACATAAAGGAATACAACGACATCAAGAAACAACATAAGCTGAATAAAGATTCTTTCAGTTCTCATGAAGAATTTCTTTCTGGAATTAACAAATCTGACCGTTTCCACCCTATAATAACGCTCGTTCTTTACTATGGTGAGTCGTTATGGGATGGTCCTACCTGCCTGTCTGACATGATGATTTCCATGCCTGATAATATCAAGGCTTACTTCTCCGACTATAAGTTAAATCTGGTTCAGATACTTGATTCTGATAAATATACATTTTATAATGAAGATGTAAGAGATGTGTTTAATATTATAAGGAACATATATAATGATGATTTCGATTCAATATATCGTGAATATGAATCCCGCAATGTAGATATTGATGTAATGGAACTGATATGTAACATAACCTCAGTTCCAAAGCTTATGGACTTATGTACAGATACTGAACAAGGAGGGACTGTCAATATGTGTGAAGCAATGAAACGATTTCAGGCTGAATGTGAAAGCAAAGGTATGAAAGAAGGTATCGATTCCGAAAAAGTCAACTCTATCATCTCCATGCTAGAATTCGGCATAACCAAAGAACAGATATTAACCAGGTACACTAAAGAGGATTTAGAAAGAGCAGAAGCTGCTATAGCTGATAAGAACTAACACCATACTAATAATATTAAAGCCAGTTAATCTAACTGTGAGGGGAATCTCATTAAGATTAACTGGCTTATTTATCTGATACTTTTATAGATTTCTGGTCTTCTGTCCCTGAACAGTCCCCAGCTCACGCGAAGGTCGGCATCTGCGTCAAGGTCGGATTCCCCATAGACAATTTCTTCCTTGTCTCTTGATGCCTGTGTTACTATCTCGCCTGTTGCATCCGTTACAAATGAAGAACCATAGAATATAAGTGATGACTCCTGATGTCCGTTGGCTTCAGACGGTGCAACCTTCTCCTCACCGATACGGTTGGCAGCTACAACAGGAACTATATTGCACGCTGAATGTCCCTGCATACATCTTCTCCAGTGCGGCATGCTGTCAACCTCAAGAATCGGCTCTGAGCCAATCGCTGTCGGATAGAAAAGAATTTCTGCTCCCTGTACCGACATTCCTCTGGCTGTCTCTGGAAACCACTGATCCCAGCATATTCCTACTCCAATTCTCGCATATCTTGTATCCCACACCTTAAAACCTGTATCTCCCGGTGTGAAATAGAACTTTTCCTGATAATAATGGTCATCAGGAATATGTGTTTTTCTGTATATTCCAAGAACACTTCCATCTGCGTCAATAACAGCAACAGTGTTATAGAACACATTTATATCTCTTTCATAAAAACTTATTGGAAGCACAACCTGCAGCTCGGCTGCCACCTTCTGAAAATGCTTCACAGCCGGATTCTCATCAACAGATGTTGCAAATGCGTAATAATCATAATTTCTCTCCTGACAGAAATACTGTCTTTCAAAGAGTTCAGGAAGCAGTATTATCTGTGCACCGTTAGCTGCTGCCTCACGAACCATTTTATCAGCCTTTGCAATGTTCTCTTCTACCGACCGTGAACACTGCATCTGTATGCCTGCATACTTTACATTTCTCATATTATCCCTCCATTCTTGCGCTGTTTTCTGCATATCACAAGTTTGTGCAAAGCACAAACTTGAGTGTAAAATATTGAAGATATTTTACACAGGAATCTGTTGTGTAATACAGTGGATATTGCCTCCACCGACTATTATATCTCTTGCATATATCCCGACTATCTTTCTGTCAGGAAATGCTTCTTTAAGCACATTTATTGCAAGGCTGTCCGCCTCATCATCAAACTGCGGCACTATGACTGAGTCATTGGCAATATAGAAATTAACATAAGACGCAGCAAGACGCTCGCCTGCTTCTCTCATGTCCTCGCCTTCCTCAAATTCAAAGCCATTAAGTTCTTCCTCAGTTATGCACACAGGTTTCTTAGGAATAAGCATTTTTCTTACTTTAATGTGTCTTCCTTTGGCATCAGTTACATTTTCAAGAACAGAAAGACAAGCCTTGCTCATCTCGTACTGCGGGTCATTCTCATCATCCGTCCACGCAAGCACAACTTCTCCCGGTGCTGTGAATGCACACACATTATCCACATGCTCGTTAGTCTCATCGTTGTATATTCCACAGGGAAGCCAGATTATCTTGCTCACATTGCAGTACTGCTTTAATTTATCCTCAATCTGTTCCCTGCTAAGCTGTGGATTTCTTCCCTTACTCAACAGACAGCTTTCAGTAACAAGCATTGTTCCTTCGCCATCTGTATGTATTGAACCACCTTCAAGAACAAATGGTGCTGCATTATATCCCTGACAGCCAAGATAAGACATAAACTGTCCGGCTACAAGGTTGTCATTGTCCCAGTCCGCGTACAGTCCGTCATATGTTCCGCCCCACGCATTAAATTCCCAGTTAATTCCACGCAAATCACGCGCTTCATATGGTGTATCCACATTTCCACTCACAACGAATGTAGGACCTGTATCTCTTGCCCATGCATCGTCTGTATCCATGACTACAAGCCTGACCGTTTCCGGGAGCATCTTTGCTGCTTCCTCTTTTCTACCTTCTGATACAATCATGTATACCTGCTCGCTTTCACTGATTACAGACGCTATCTGTGCAAATGCTTTCTTAGCCGCCTTTGCTCCATAAGCCCAGGAACCCGGTCTTTCTGGCCATATCATAATGCAGCCCTGATGTCTTTCAAATTCAGCAGGCATGCGAAAACCATCTGCTGCCGGAGTACTGTTAATATAATCCATATCTATAATCTCCCTTTGAAATCTTCATAGCCAAAATGCTCCATACCTTACATTCTCCATCACTATCCATAATTACAATATCCGGCAGCGGGATTCCGTTAAATGTGTTGTTCTTAACCATTGAATATATAGCCATATCTTCAAATACGAGTCTGTCCCCGACATTGATTTCCCTGCCGAATTGATAATCGCCTATGATATCTCCTGCAAGGCATGTATAAGATGACAGTCTGTATCTGTATCTTCCATTCTTCGCCGGTTTCCATATGCCTTCTTTTACGTCCATATCAAAATCAATCTCTATGTCCTTATCAATTCCATACTCATCTTCCATGTCCGATATTTTCAATCCACCACGAAGAGGCGGTGTATATGGCATTTCCAGTACATCTGGCATATGACACGCTGCAGATGCATCAAGTATAAGAGTTGTTATTCCATTTTCAACCTTATCAAGCACTGTAGTCACAAGATATCCTGCATTAAGTGCAACAGCTTCCCCCGGTTCAACATACACCTGTACATCATATTTCCTTCTTACATGACTGATACATTTTTCAAGAGTTTCAATGTCGTAATCTTCACGGGTTATATGATGTCCGCCGCCAAAATTAACCCACTTCATATCTTTCATGAGAAATCCGAATTTCTCTTCAACAGCCTTTAATGTTGCCTCTAAGTCATCTGAATTCTGCTCACATAATGTATGAAAATGTATTCCTTCCATACCTGATAACACATCAGGTTCTTCCTCAAGTGCAGCTTTCAGGTTCTTAAGTGTAACTCCAAGTCTGCTGCCCGGCGCGCATGGGTCATATATTGCATGGTCACCCTGTGTAGAAAACTCTGGATTAACTCGAAGTCCAAAGCTTACTCCAGCCTCAATACATCTGGCTTTATGCTTCTTTAACTGTGAAACTGAGTTAAAGACAACATGGTCACATATATTTACAAGCTCATCCATATCCTCATCAGTAAATGCCGGTGCAAATACATGATTTTCTTTTCCCATACACTCAGCACCAAGTCTGGCTTCATATATTCCACTTGCCGTAGTTCCGCTTATATATTTTCCAATCAGCGGATATTCTGCATATGCTGAAAATGCTTTCTGCGCCAGCAGTATGTGGCAGCCGGTATCTTCTTCTACTTTATGAAGTATCTCAAGATTATGAATAAGCATTTTTTCATCTATTACATATGCCGGTGTCTTTAACTCATCAAATCTCATAATTAACCTCTCTTTTTAGTCTACTAAAACAGGATTTTCATCGACAACCCATGGAAGACCGTACTTATTAAGCGCATCCATGTATGGATCCGGATCAAATTCATCTGTTGTGAATACTCCCGGCTTGTTCCAGAGTCCCTTTGCAACAAGCATTGTACCAATCATAGCAGGTACGCCTGTTGTATATGAAATAGCCTGTGAACCTACCTCACGGTAACATTCCTGATGGTCGCACACATTGTAAATATATACCTTCTTCTCCTTGCCGTCTTTGATACCTGTGAAGATACAGCCGATATTAGTCTTACCTACTGTTCTTGGTCCAAGTGAAGCAGGGTCTGGAAGAAGTGCCTTTAAGAACTGGATTGGAACAATCTCCTGTCCGTTGAATTCAACCGGGTCAGTTCTTAACATTCCGACATTCTCAAGGCATTTCATATGTGTAAGATAGCTCTGTCCAAATGTCATGAAGAAACGTATTCTCTTAACATGCGGAATATTAGCAGCAAGTGCCTCTATTTCCTCATGGTGAAGCAGGTACATATCCTTCATTCCTACTCCCTCAAAATTGTACTCTCTCTTTATTGACATAGCAGGAATCTCAACCCAGTGACCATCCTCCCAGTATGAGCCTGGTGCTGATACCTCACGAAGATTAATCTCCGGGTTAAAGTTAGTTGCAAACGGATATCCATGGTCGCCGCCGTTGCAGTCTAATATATCAATTGTATGTATCTCATCAAAATAGTGTTTCTGTGCATAAGCTGTGAATACGCTTGTTACACCCGGGTCAAAACCAGTTCCTAAAAGTGCTGTAATTCCGGCTTCTTTATATTTTTCTCTGTAAGCCCACTGCCATGAGTAGTCAAAATATGCTGTAAATCCAAGACGCTTGCATCTCTCCTCATATACCTTTCTCCACTCAGGATTGTCTGTATCCTCACACTCATAATTAGCAGTATCAACATAAGGAACTTTACATGCAAGGCAGGCATCCATAATCGTAAGGTCCTGATATGGAAGTGCCACATTAAGAACTACATCTGGCTTGAATTCATTGATAAGTGCAATAACCTCATCTGTGTTGTCAGCATCAACCTTTGCTGTTGTGATGTTAGTACTTGTCTTACCATTCAATTCGTCTGCTAATTTGTCACATTTGCTCACTGTTCTGCTCGCTATGCACAGGTCTGAAAACACCTCGCTCACCTGACATATCTTGTGGATTGCTACTGAAGCAACTCCTCCGCAACCAATTACTAATACTCTGCTCATCTTTCTTCCTCCTGTTCTAATAATTCTTCAACATACTTTGGCAGCATGAATGCACCTGTATGAAGATTAGTTGTGTAATATTCTGTATGTATATTTCTTCTCTTCCACTCTGCCGGCTTGAAATCCTTAAGCGGATGATATTTCTTTGACGCAAATCCAAACAGCCAGTATCCTGACGGACTTGTTGGTATATGTGCCTGATACACGCGGCTTATTGGAAATGTGTGGAACACCTTCCTGTGCATGCTTCTGCATGCATCCTCATCCTCATCATAGAAAGGACTTCCATGCTGGTACACAAGTATTCCGTCCTCCTTAAGCGCCTTATAACAGTTACCGTAGAATTCTCTTGTAAACAGTCCCTCACTCGCACCAAACGGGTCTGTTGCGTCATTAATTATAAGGTCATACATATCCTGCTTGGAGCGTAAGAACCTTAATGCATCTGAATTATAAATGTGTACTCTCTCATCTTCTAATCCTACTGCCGTCTCTGGAAAATACTTCCTGCACACATCAACAAACATGTTGTCCTGTTCAACTATGTCAATATTTTCGATATTATCATACTGCAACAGTTCCTTTGATACACCTCCGTCACCGCCACCGATTATCAATACATTTTTAACATCTGGATGGACTGACATTGGCACATGCACCACCATCTCGTTATAGATGAAACAATCCTGTTCTGAAAATATAACACTTCCATTAAGTGTCAGGAATTTTCCGAACTCTGGCGACTGAAATACATCTATTCTCTGATAGTCGCTCTCGCCAGAAAACAGTTGTTTTTCAACCCTGATATCAAACTTCACATGTGGTGAATGAAGTTCTGAAAACCAAAATTCCATAGAAACTTTCTCCCTTCTATATTTGACCGATTGAACAAATCGGACATTTACATTCTTAATACATTCAGTGTCTGCAATGTTGAATCTTCCATTCCCTGCATTGAACAGCCCTTCTCTACTGAATACTGAATATAGTCTATTATCTCGTCTGTGATTTCTTCACCCGGCGCAAGTATAGGAATTCCTGGCGGATATGCCATTACGAACTCCCCTGATATATGTCCTGCTGCCTCACGGATTGGAACTTTAATCTTATCGGCATAGAAGGCTTCCTGTGGTGAAGCAAGTACCCTTGGAAGCAGCATTTGTCTGTCTACTTCAAAGCGTTTTTCTTCTTTTGAATACAGACGGCTGATTTCAGCCAATGCTCCGACAAGTCTTTCTATATCCTGTATTCTGTCACCAATTGATATGTACGCCATTATATTTCCAATGTCGCCGAATTCTATCTGGATATCATACTCATCTCTTAAGATATCATACACCTCAATTCCATCAAGTCCGATATCCCTTGTATAAACACAAAGCTTGGTAACATCATAATCATAGACTGTTCCACCATTAATCAGTTCTTTTCCGTATGCATAATAACCGCCTACCATATTAATCTCATCTCTTGCATACTGTGCCCACTCGCTCACCTTTGCAAATGACTGTCTGCCGCGCAGGGCAAGATTTCTTCTTGATATATCAAGGCTTGTCATAAGAAGATATGACGCGCTCGTTGTCTGCGTAATATTAATAATTGTCTGTACATAATCAGCATTCATTCCATTATTGGTAAGAAGGATTGAACTCTGAGTAAGCGAACCGCCTGACTTATGCATTGATATTGCTGCAAGGTCTGCTCCTGCTTTCATTGAATTCATAGGAAGGTTGTCACCAAAATACAGATGCGTTCCATGTGCCTCATCGGCAAGCACCTTAAGTCCATATGAATGTGCTATATCACATATTCCTTTAATGTCTGAACAGATTCCATAATATGTAGGATTGTTCACCAAAACCGCCACCGCATTCGGATGCTCCTGTATTGTCTTTTCAACCTGCTGCACAGTTACTCCAAGCACTATTCCAAGCTTTGCATTAATTTCTGTATTAAGATAAACAGGAATCGCACCACACAGAATCAATGCATTAATTACGCTTTTATGCACATTTCTTGGAACGATAATCTCATCTCCAGCCTTACATACAGATAACACCATGTTCTGTACTGCCTGCGTAGTTCCTCCTACCATGAAAAATGCGTGTTCTGCCCCAAATGCTTCTGCTGTGAGCTCCTCTGCCTCCTTGATAACAGAAACAGGGTGGCACAGGTTATCAAGTGGCTTCATTGAATTAACATCTATTCCAACACATCTTTCTCCAAGTAAATCTACCAGTTCTGGGTTGCCCCTTCCTCTCTTATGTCCCGGAACATCAAACGGAACAATTCTTTTCTTTCTGAATTTCTCAATTGCTTCGTAAAGCGGCGCACTCGCCTGTCTTTTTAAGTCCATAATCTCCCCCTGTTCTTATTGCTGCCTATGCTTCTATTCTCATCGCTGCTCGCGCTCGCAGCTTTATTCCAGAGCTGCGCTCTGTCATTGTCGCGGCGCTCCTCGAATATCCGTGAAGAAATCCCAATTCATGCAAGCATGATTGTGATTTTTCACTTCTATTCTCATCGCTGCTCGCGCAAAAAGGCGTGATTGATTTAAAATCAATCACGCCTGTATAATCATATTCTATCTTCTTTTTGATTACTGTATTGCCAAATACAGAAAATCTGACCTTTCAGAGTTTATCCAAGTAAGTCACTGTTACCGCTCTTATTGACCGTTTCACAAGATGATATGCTCTCTCGCATGATAATTTTAAAATCAACTTATAAAATTTGAGCTTCTAACTCAATCAATAATGTGTGCCCTCGTCACACTCGGCAACCGACCCGCCCGTCCGCAAGGCTTAACATGTAAACATGTGGTCTGTATTTACGATATCTTTTTATATCCAAAATACCTTTAAAATATAATATAACTGTCTGCTGGTGTCAATAACATTTTTTATATTTACCCCATATTTTACCTGAACTTTTCGGATATATTACATTATTAACCCTGAAACCTAAAGACATTATTTCCTTTTTATTTGTTACCATACAACTTCCGTGCTACCGCAAATGCTTCCTCAGGAATCCCCATTTCTCTATACATTTCCTTCCAGTCTTCTGTAAGTTGTCCTTTTAATTCAAGCTGTGTTTTCCTGTTTATACCCGAAAATACCCCAAACCATTTACGGACATCCGGATTGCTTTTGTAAAAGCTGCCACCCTCACGCTTTATCTGCATGTCCATAACTGCTGTTATCTGTAACATAAGATGCAATTCACCGGTTACATCAGATGCCTCCATGAGAACATCAGGTCTTTTGTTGTAAAAGTCCATAAAGTACTGCATAGCACCCTTTGTATCCTCTTTTGCAAGAAAAGACGACAAAACTGCTTTCAGCTCCCTTGTTTCGGCTTTTTCGCCAACCATTCCAACCTTGCATTCCTTTACATTGATATTGTTTACTCTCACCCACACAAGCAATAAGAATTCAGATATAAAGCCAAACACACGCCTATGGTATGAATCCTTATCAGTCTCCATATCAATGCGTTTCTGAACCTCAAAGAATATCGTAAACAGCCACTCAGCATATTTATCAAAAAGCTCTTTAGAAGTGACTATCATATTTCCAAAATATGTCTCATTGCCATTAACAAGCTGTATAAATGTATCATAATACTCGGGATATAATTCCTTAATAACTTCACCTGTCATGTCAAGCGCAGTTACATTATGATTAGCAGAAAATCCGTAATGATATGAATTATTAAGAACGACTCTCTTGGTTGTAACAAGTTCGTACTCCTTAAAAATCTGCTCATACTGCTTTTCATTCATAATATGCTCGTTCTCATCAATAAGATATCTTCTGTAATGGCATGTTCCAACATAATTAATATCATGCACATTTTTCCATATCCAGTATAATCCTGTAAGTTCACTGTAATAACCGTTAAGAGCCGATATATTATCTCCTGTATCGTCCCGAAGATACCCCAGTGGTGAATTAATGGCTGTACCTACCTGAAGCGGCACATACATATTATCATCAGGCTTTGTAAAATGTTTATGTGTAAGTGTGTAAATTGTTAAGTCCATATTCACCCTTTATGCCAGAAATCCACTGGCTCATACTCCTGCAATTTTGCAAGAAATCCAAGTTTTCCAAGCTCCTCCTGAATTAAATCCAGTGTCTGTTCGTCATCCGCAACAATTGTATGATAATGATATCCTGATGTCACATTCATCAATAGGCTGCTCTTTCCATTTGCAATTTCCTCAAGATATTTCCTGATATCACGCCTTGAATGTATATTCATCTCCGCTCTTATAACACCATATACCTTGTGATATACGAAAACATCTCTTATCCATCCACCCATGTCAACTATTGCTCCAAGCTCTGCTTCCACCTCATCATCTTCATGTTTAACCTTAAGTATACGGCTGTATTCCTGCTTATCATTAAGCACATAGCCTCTGTTAGTTGAGAAAACATCTATATTCTTCGCACGTATAAGTGCTATATCCTGCACTATAACCTGCCTGCTGACATCTAATATCTGTGCAAGCTGTGTACCCGGCACAGGACTTGACGAATGTTTTAATATATCTACTATCTGATTTCTTCTCTCTTCTCCATTCATTGCTACAACTCCCCAGTTCACCCCGACAATAATTACTCCTGTACAGGATGAAGATTTTTTAATGAAATGTCCATAATTGGTGCAGAATGTGTAAGTGCACCACTTGATACAAAGTCTACACCAAGGTCAGTAATTTTTGCAATGTTTTCTTTAGTTACATTTCCCGAAACTTCAACTAAAGCTTTTCCACCAATTATATTCATAGCCTCTCGCATATCCTCATGACTCATATTATCAAGCATAATAATATCTGCGCCTGCCTCAACAGCTTCACGCACCATTGAAAGGTTCTCAACTTCAACTTCTATCTTTCTTACAAATGGTGCATATTCCTTAGCCATTGTAACTGCCTGCTTAACTCCGCCTGCAGCACCTATATGGTTATCCTTAAGGAGTACTCCGTCTGTAAGATTATATCTGTGGTTATTACCACCTCCGATTCTGACAGCATACTTCTCAAATATACGGTTATTAGGTGATGTCTTTCTTGTATCAAGAAGCTTTGTCTTAGTTCCTGCAAGCAGCTTCGCAACACCATTAGTATATGTCGCAATTCCACTCATTCTCTGGAGATAATTAAGTGCTGTTCTTTCTCCACACAGAAGAACTCTTATATCTCCTCTTACAACTGCCATCTTCTGACCTTTCTTAACCTCATCCCCGTCTTTTGCAAAAAATGTAATCTCTACATCTTCATCAAGCAGTTCAAATGTTCTTGCAAATACCTGCAGGCCACATATTATTCCGTCCTGCTTGCATATAAGCTCGACTTCTCCAAGTTTTGGTTCTGGCATAACACTGTTAGTTGACACATCCTCACTTGTAATATCTTCTTTAAGTGCTCCAAGAATGAGCGGATCCACATTTAACTTTAAAGTAACTTTATCAAACATATCATTTCTCCATTTCTATATATTATGCGTAATTCTTCTTCTGGCTTTCTTCATAGGCTTTATCTGCCTCTTCAATCTTTTTATTGACTAATTCTGCATATTCTCCGTCAATTTTCGACTCATCTGCATATTTTTCTGCATCAAATGTATCAAAATATGTAATCTCATCCTGTGTCGGTTTTACAACTGCATTTTCAGTAATATCAAGCGCTGCCCTCTTTGCAAACACAAGACTTTCAAGAAGTGAGTTGCTTGCAAGCCTGTTTCTTCCATGAACTCCGTTGCATGCTGTCTCGCCTATTGCATACAGGTTATCCATTGTTGTTCTGCTCTCATGGTCTACCTTAATTCCTCCCATGAAATAGTGCTGTGCAGGAACAACCGGAATACACTCTTTTGACGGGTCATATCCCTTATCAATACAATACTGCACTATATTAGGAAAATGCGTTTTTAATTCTTCTTCAGGTATTGTCCTTAAATCTTCCCATACAAAGTCTGTATTGTCCTTTGCCATCTGTTTTCTAATCTCTTCTGTAAGCAAGTCTCTTGGAAGCAGCTCATTAACAAATCTCTTTCCATTCTTATCATAAAGCTTTGCGCCTTCGCCTCTTACTGATTCAGATATAAGAAAGCTCCTGTCTTCCTCTTTGTCAGAATAAAATGTTGTCGGATGAATCTGGACATAATTAATATCCTTTAATTCTACTCCATGCTTTATAGCAATTGCAATTGCATCTCCTGTAAGATGTCTGAAATTCGTTGAATGTCTGTATAAACCACCAATTCCACCTGTAGCAAGTACAACATTTGAAGCTTCTACCTTAATAAGCTCTCCATTTTCTGTCCTTATAACCGCACCAAGGCATCTGTTATCTCTGCTTATTATATCAAGCAGTCTTGTGTATTCCATAATTGTCACATTGGGAAGAGTTCTCACCTTCTCTAACAGATGGCTTGTTATCTCTTTACCTGTAATATCTTCATGGAATATTATCCTGTTAGATGAATGAGCTCCTTCTCTTGTGTATGCAAGACTTCCGTCAGCCTCTCTTGCAAATCTTGATCCACAATCGACAAGATCTTTTACTACATCTGCTGATGAACGGATCATTATTTCAACAGATTTCTTATCATTTTCATAATGACCGGCTTTCATTGTATCTTCAAAATAACTGTCGTAATCTTCTTCACATTTTAGCATACACATACCGCCCTGTGCCAGAAATGAATCACTGCTCTCACAATCAGACTTTGTTATCATAAGAATCTTCTTATCGGCAGGCAGATTCATTGCCATATACAGACCAGAACAGCCACATCCGGCTATCAGCACATCTGTTTTAATTGTATTATTCATAGGATACCTCCATTCTTTCTGCGCATACTACAATCTTACTTTGCAAGCTCAAGCATTCTTGTAAGTGGCTTCATTGCTTTCTTTGCAACTTCTTCATCTACAAACACTTCATTATTTTCCTGTTCAAGAACATCAAGCACCTTATCTAAGGTTACCATCTTCATGTTGACACATACCTGGTCAGGCTTTAATGTATACAGTTTCTTGCCAGGTGCCTTTTTTCTTATCTCACCAAATACACCATCAACTGTTGCAATTATGAATTCCTCACAATCTGTATCTACAACATAATCAATAATTCCTGATGTACTGCCTATGTAATCAGCATATTTTAATACTTCCTCTGTACATTCAGGGTGTGCTGCAAGCTTTGCCTGTGGATATTTCTTCTTAGTTTCAACGACCATATACTCTGTTATCGCGACATGTCTTGGACAGAAGCCTTTATTAAGAATCACATTTTTCTCTGGCACCTGCTTTGCAACGAATCTTCCAAGATTCTGGTCAGGAATAAAGAAAATGTTTTTATTAGGAAGGTTCTTTACTATCTTTACTGCATTTGATGATGTCACACAAACGTCTGAATAAGTCTTTAGCTCTGCGGTTGAATTGATGTAACAGACAACTGCAAGGTCATCATACTGTTCACGCATCTTAAGAATTTCTTCCTTAGTTGCCATATGTGCCATTGGACAATCAGCCCCCGGCTCTGGCATAAGCACCTTCTTTTCCGGATTAAGAATCTTGGCACTCTCACCCATGAACTCAACACCCGCAAATACTATAATATCCTGATCTACCTTAGTAGCTACCTTGCTAAGATAGAATGAATCCCCAACATAATCAGCGACTTCCTGTACATCTTCATCAACATAATAATGTGCAAGAATAACTGCATTCTTCTCCTTCTTCAACTTCAAAATATCACTTGTAACTGACATATTACTTCTCCAATCGTTATGGTTTACATATGCTTGACTTGCGTTTTACATACATTGTGCTAGAGTATACCACGAAAGTTTACATGTGACAAGACAGTTGTAAAATTTTCTGTACAGTTGGGGTGTTGGGTTGCTCTGCCAATTTCTCTGATATATTTTTCTATTAAGCTGTTATTTTGCCTACGCATACTTGTCAATCACGCAATTGCGTAGGTTTTTTCTCACTAAAAAAGGAGCTTCATCATCGATGAAACTCCTTTTTTGTAAAATAACACCTACTCACGCTTATTATTAATGCAGTTGCGTAGGTTTTTCCAGCCATTCCAGTCCTGAACAGCCCTATCATAATTACATATCTTCCTCAATATGTTCTCTTCCCTGTGCGATTATGCTTCTTACATGATCATCTGCCAGTGAATAGAATATTGATTTACCTTCTCTTCTGTTCTTTACTAACTTGTTCTGCTTTAATATTCTTAGCTGATGAGATATTGCAGACTGTGTCATATTGAGAGCCTGTGCCAAATCACATACGCACACTTCTGCCTCAAATAATACATACAGTATTCTAATTCTCGTTGAATCACCGAATACCTTGAACAATTCTGCAAGATCGTATAATTCATTCTCATCTGGCATTGTTTCATTAACTATCTTTAATAAGTCCTCATGTATTTCTATTGACTCACAGCATTCACAATCTGCCATTATATTACCTCTTTCTTTATAAGTTCTTTACGAATAATGCTCTTATTGCATTGATTACAGCAATAACCATTACACCTACATCTGCAAATATTGCTACCCACATGTTTGCTATACCTATTGCACCAAGCACCAGACATATAAGCTTTATGCCTATTGCAAAATAAATATTTTCATAAACAATTCTCAAGCACTTTCTTGATATCTTTATTGCCTTGGATATCTTTAACGGGTCATCGTCCATCAATACTATGTCAGCTGCTTCTATAGCGGCATCGCTTCCTAATGCACCCATTGCTATTCCGATATCTGCTCTTGAAAGTACCGGTGCATCATTGATACCATCACCTACAAATGCAAGCTTTTTCTTTGATTTCTTATGTTCTAACAGCTCCTCAACCTTAGAAACCTTATCTGCCGGAAGCAATTCACTGTACACAGCATCTATATTTAATTCTTTAGCTACAGCATCTGCTACATTCTTTGCATCACCGGTAAGCATTACTGTCTTACGTACTCCAGCTTTCTTAAGTTCTTCTATAGCCTGCTTTGCATGAGGCTTTAACAGGTCTGATATAAGTATAAGTCCTGCATATGCCCCGTCAACTGCCACATGAACCTGAGTTCCGACCTCGTTGCACTCTGCATATTCAAGACCGAGTCTTCTCATAAGCTTTCTGTTACCTGCAGCCACTTCTCTTCCTGATACATTAGCCTTAACACCTTCACCACTGATTTCCTCAACATCTGTAACTAATGTCTTGTCAATCTCTTTTCCATAAGCTTTCTGTAAACTCTTGCTTATAGGGTGTGTTGAATAGCTTTCTGCAAATGCAGCATATTTTATAAGTTCATCTTTGTCAATAGTGTTATTATATACACCACTGACCTCAAATACTCCCTGTGTCATAGTTCCTGTCTTATCAAAGACAACAATGTCTGTCTCTGCAAGTGCTTCAAGATAACTTGAACCTTTTACAAGAACACCCTGATTACTTGCTCCACCGATTCCTGCAAAGAAGCTGAGCGGAATACTTATGACAAGTGCACAAGGACAGCTTATTACTAAAAATGTAAGCGCTCTGTATATCCACATTCCCCACTGAGGAGATACACCTAAGAATATCATGCTTACAAGTGGTGGAATTATAGCAAGTGCCAGCGCACCGTAACAGACTGCAGGTGTATATATCTTTGCAAATTTACTGATAAAGTTCTCTGAACGAGATTTCTTGGAACTTGCATTCTCTACAAGATCAAGTATCTTAGATACTGTGGATTCACCAAATTCCTTAGTTGTGCGGATCTTAAGCACACCTGACATATTAATGCAGCCGCTTATTACTTCATCACCAGCCTTTGCCTGTCTTGGAAGGCTTTCACCTGTAAGTGCACTTGTATTAAGAGTTGTATTACCTTCTTCAATAATACCATCAATAGGAACTTTCTCTCCAGGCTGGACAACAATAACTGTACCAACCTCTACTTCATCAGGATCTACCTGCTCAAGCTTTCCATCAACTTCAATATTGGCATAATCAGGTCTGATGTCCATAAGCTCACTTATATTCTTACGGCTTTTTCCAACTGCAATATTCTGGAACAGCTCACCAATCTGATAAAAGAGCATAACCGCAATTGCTTCTGTAAAATCACCATCATCTACAAGTGCAATTATAATCACTACAGTTGCAACTGCCATAAGGAAATTCTCATCAAATACCTGTCTGTTAAGAATTCCCTTAATTGCTTTCCTTAAAATATCATATCCAATAACAAGATAAGGAACCATGTACATTATAAAAAGAACAACCGTAGGAATATCAACAAATGTGCCTATCACCTTAAAAGCAATCATAAGGACTGCTGCGATAATGATTCTTGTAAGCATCTTTTTCTGCTTTTTATTCATATTCTACTCCAATCTGCCAGAACAACTCTCACGGCTTTCTATTACAGATATATCTCGCAATCATCTTCTACTTTCTTG
Organism: Eubacterium sp. AF22-9; assembly: GCA_003458705.1. Classification (GTDB taxonomy): domain Bacteria; phylum Bacillota; class Clostridia; order Lachnospirales; family Lachnospiraceae; genus Lachnospira. Next base: position 24,208 of record QRVH01000029.1, read on the forward strand.
CAGTTCTTAAGAACATCCTGCATAACAGCCTTAGGATCCTGTCCTTCTTCAAATTCAACAATCATCTTAAGTGCCATAAAATTAACTGTAGCATCCTTAACACCTGCTGTATTCTTAGCTGCATCTTCCATCTTATTAGCACAGTTTGCACAATCAACATCAATCTTATAAGTCTTCTTCATAATATTCTCTCCTTAAAAACATTAAATAATCAAAATTCTTTCATATGAACATTCATTCATATGTTCATTTTCATTATAACACCTATAAAACTTCTGTCAACAAGAATTCACTATATTTTTCCGCAAACATTTTATGTCCTTTCTCATCTAAATGCTGTCTGTCAACTTCACTTGGTTCAGCAGCACCAGCGGCATCAAAATAATAAAATCCATTTTCCTTTGCTATTTTTTCATATTCCCATGCAAGCTGCCTTGAAACATTTTCAGAACTTTCATTAAATTCAGGATCAAAGCCTTCTTCACCTACACCTTTTCCAAGATGAATCGGAGAAACTATAACTATCTTTGCATGTTCTCCTGCTATCTTGTTAGCCTTTCTTGCAACTGCCTCCATTCCTTTTGCAATTGTCTTAGCATCAGCATGGAATTCAGTCTTGCAGTCATTCGTACCAAGCATTATAGCTATAACATCTACCGGCTTATGTGATTCAACAACTACTCCAATAAGATCAATGCCCTTTCTTGCATCTCTTACAGCATCTGGAAATATAGTTGTTCTTCCGCACAATCCCTCTTCAATAATATTATATTCATTTCCAAGAAGATTAGCTATTCTGCCTGTCCATCTTACATCATAATCATATCTCCCTGATTTATCAGGCTTATATCCATAAGTATTAGAATCCCCAAAAAACAAAATATTTTTCATTGCCACATCCTCCCATGTAATATCTATCATCATTTATTTCATACTTGTTTAGTATGTTTATATGTTATTACCTGCATAGTGATTTGTCAACAAAAAATTATTATAAAAAAGTATAATTACTCACCCCGCCAGTAGGTTGTGTCAGTCTATATTTCCAAGTGGCGGTCTGTCAGAATATAAGCTTGATTTTTTATGCGCTGTGTGGGAGTTAGGGCTGCTATATACAAAAAATCAGTGCCAAAAAACACGTTCAAGCGTAGCGCGTTGTTTTTTAGCACTGTAATAGATTCTGTATATAGCAGCTCTTACTCCCACTAAGCGAATAAACCATGAAAGCTTGTGTTCTGGCAGACCACCACTTGGAAATGTCCGGACCTAACACAACCCTACTGCCCTCTTTGCAAGCCTGTCAGCCTCTTCATTGCCTTCAACCCCTGAATGTCCCCTGACCTTCACGAATCTGATATTAATTGAATCCCTGACAGACGCAATATAATTATAATATTCTACTGTTCCTTTTTTGTTTCGTTTCCATTCTCCCACAGCCCATGCCTTTATACCTGCATAATCGTAGAATACAGAAATCTCTTTAAGTCCAAGCTCTATTGCTTTTTTTATAGCAGCCATACTTCCAAGAATTTCCCCTGCAACATTACGCATAGAAGCCATCTCTTCGTCACTGCCATTGCCGGACAATTCATATCTTACGCCATCATGCATAAGAAAACCGCCGTAGCCATACACTCCGGTTGCAATATTAAAAGAACCATCAACAAATGCATAATCATTGTCAGGCATTACATCTTCCATATTGCCATTTCCGTTTTTGCCATTAATCTCCTGTACGGCTTCCTGTCCCATATAAGCCTTCGCCTCTTCCATAGATGTGAAGCTCTTATATTCAGCCGCTGGAAAACCGTGTACATTCTTCTTACAATCATCCCATGTCTGATATATTCCGGGAACTTTACCTACTCGTACAGCATAATACTTCTTAGCCATATAATAATCTACCTTTTCTAAAATTAATATAAGCGTTCAAAGCCTGCCTCTGAACAATTACAGATTAATAAACCCGGATTACACCGGCAATCTCTTTTACTACTGAAAGTCCGTTAAATACTGTCATTGCATCATTAAAATTCTTCTCTGCAACATCATCCGTAATAATAACAAGTTCAGCAACTCCGTCTTTGCGGCTCTTCTGTACTACCTGTGCAATACTTACATCATTGTTGCCAAGAACACTTGCAATGTTAGCAAGAACCCCCTGCTTGTCTAATGCTTCTATTCTTAAGAAGAATTTGCTCTTGGTTTCAGATATATCCTTAACAGCCAGCTTCTTGTAGCATGAGCAGCCAATCTTGCCACATGAGCCATGAACAATATTACGGCAGACATCAATAATATCACCCATAACAGCAGATGCTGTAGGCATCTGTCCTGCACCCCTGCCCATAAACATAGTGTCATCACTTGCTTCGCCATGAACGAACACAGCGTTAAATGAATCCCTTACTGTTGCAAGAGGGTGATTCTCGTCAATGAGCATAGGATGAACCTTAACTTCAATTCCATCAGGTGTATTTCTTGCAAGACCAAGCAGCTTAATAACATAACCAAATTCCTTGGCATATTTGATATCCTCTGCTGTTATCTTAGTAATACCCTCTGTATATACCTGATTAAATGTTACTCTTGAATTAAATGCGATTGATGACATAATAGCCATCTTTCTTCCTGCGTCATATCCTTCAACATCTGCTGTAGGGTCTGCCTCTGCATATCCTAATTCTGTAGCCTTGGCAAGAGCGTCCTTGTAATTCATTCCTGATTCAGTCATCTTGGTAAGGATATAATTAGTTGTTCCATTTACAATACCAATAATCTCTGTGATATTGTTGCCGGCCATGCTCTGCTTTAATGGTCTGATTATTGGAATTGCTCCCGCAACAGCCGCTTCAAACTGAAGGTCAGCATGCATTCTGTCTGCCATTCCCATAACCTCTTCACCATATTCTGCAAGCAAATCCTTATTAGCTGTAACAACCTGCTTTCCAGCCTCAAGTGCTTCAAGAATATACTGCTTTGCCGGAGTAGTTCCGCCCATAAGCTCTATTACAATCTCAATCTCCTTATCTTCAATAATATCCTTCCAGTTATCAGTCAGTAACTCTCTGTTAATCGGATCACGGTCTTTATCAAGATTTCTTACAAGAACCTTCTTAACCACAAGTTCTGCTCCTGTCTTGCTTATCACATCATCCTTCATACTCTGGCATAACTTGTATACACCTGTTCCTACTGTTCCTGCTCCTAATATAGCCGCATAAATCTTTCTGCTCATTACTTTGTCCGCCCTCATTCCTGTTTATTATATTAATCTGTAATACATTTATTTCATATCTACAGCATCTACCTGATCTTTAAAATCCTTTATTGCCTTGCCAGCTTTTTTTAGTTATAGACACAATTCTCATAAGAGATATGAAATCCCATAATCCTTCTACCATCAACGCAATTCCAATGAATACAATAAGTGCTGATGATGTTGAAAATGGATTGAATAACGCAACAATGCCAATAACTACCATAATAACTGCACCGATAAGCTCAATCCACCATTTGTCTGACTGAAGATGGTAGAAATCCACAGCATACTGAAGCTTGAGAATTCCATCTACAATAATAATTATTGCAAGTGCTGTTCCCAAAAATACTGCAATAACTCCCGGTTTAATCACGAAAAACATACCAAATGCAAGAAGTGTAACACCCTGTACCAAACCATATGAACCAAGAATCTCACTTCCTGCTATCCTGAAATAATTAATAAGTCTTAATACACCCCATACACATAAGGCAACGCCTATGCCTTTGCATATAATATCCTGTGATGCTGTTGGAAATATAACAAGCAGCAATCCAAGAACAAATAATGCAACTGAAACAATAATAATTTCGAACTTAATTGTCTTTAACTTCTTATAAATACTATTCATATGTTCCATCTCCTTTTACTGATTCCAAAGACTGGTAATCTTTTTATTTCCATGATTATACACAAAAAAGAACATCACTTCAAGACATGCATTTTCTGCACTTTAATCTGTCCGTGATGTTCTTTATTATTATTTAATATTAAGTTAACAAATACAGATTACTCTGCTCTTGACATAGCCTGCTCGTAGTCTCTTGTTCCAACCCAGATTTCCTTAGTATATGGACACTTCTTCTGTTCAATAGAACGCTTGATAATAACCGAAATACATACCACATTCGCTATTATTGCAAGCATTGCAACAACTCCCTGTGCTGTCGGGTTAGCTGTTATACCAAAGTTGGCAATTGCATCTCCTGCACTTGCACCTGTAGTGTGACATGTAATTGCTGCGTTATAAAGATCAAGTGCCTTAACACCAGCCTTAGTTGCTCCACCATATAATGATGGCAATACACTGAATGTATTGCTTAACTGGAATAATGGTAATACCTGTGCAAACATGCACCATGTCGCAAGTGTCATGGCTCTGTTCTGAATCCATCCACCCTTATTCCATAATGCATTAGCAAATGTAGGAGCAAGAAGAAGAGCTACACCACAGTACCATGTATGTGTTGGAAGATTACAATATGTATACTCAAAATTCCAGATGTCATAAGCAACGATAAACCATATTGTCATATCCGGCCAGAGCATATCATCCTTTTTCTTAGATGAGTAAATTCCCCACCAGCCTGTCATACAGAAGATATTAATAAGTCCTGCAATTCCATTAACAATATTCCACCAGCCACCATAAAGGAATACACCTTCATTAGATGCCCACCATGCACCAGAAAAATCTCCAGTAATCTGGTAAGCTCTTATGGCTGATTCAAAATCAGATACTACCGCAATAAGAATATTAATAGCAACAATTACGAATGGCCAAGGTTTAAACCATTCTTTCTTTCCAATTCCCCACTTATACTTAATCATGAGGAAACCGACAACTCCGATATCTGCTGCATAAAGCTTAGCATAATGGAACCATCCGTTCATATACTCATATGTCTGATTGCTGTGACCGCCAAACAGACCTGCCTGAATTGTTATGAAATAGATTGTGAGTACAGCCGGAATGATAACGAATAACACGATACCACCAATCTTAGTACGACGACCTATCTCATTAAGAATTACTAATCCTGCAAACACAAGCACCCAACCCAGTAACTGAGTCATGGCTGTGCTGCCATAAAGTTGAAATAACATTGTTCACGCCTCCAATCGCTTGATTGATTTATTTTATAAGTATTTTACACTTTTTTAATTAATATTTCAAGTGATTTGGTCAAAAAATGACGAATAGTCATTTTTTATCATAGTAATAAACAAATTGACTGTTTTTGTTTCTATTTTTACCACTTCTTGTAAACAAATTGACTGTTTTTGTTTCTATTTTTACCACTTCTTGTACAGCA
>QRVH01000003.1 GCA_003458705.1 Eubacterium sp. AF22-9
TAATTATAAAATAGAAATAAAAAGCACAATAAGGAGCAAGCAGATATATGTTTTATTTTATATTGGAACCCATAATGATGTATAACTGGAATGATGTATAACTGGATATTAATATTAGCGGCAGTTATCCCTGCGGTATTCCTTATGATTAAAGTATACAGAGCAGACAGAATGGAAAAGGAAAGCGGCTACCTTTTAAGACAGCTAGTTATTGCGGGAATTCTATCCACCATTATTGCCCTAATTGAGGAAAAAATAGGGGAATGGATTTTATCATGCTTTGTTCCCGAAAATACATTGCTGTATCAGATAATTCTTTATTTTGTTATTGTTGCCATAGCCGAAGAAAGCTCAAAGTATTTCTTCTTAAAAAAACGGACATGGAATAATCCAGAATTTAACTGTCAGTATGACGGTGTTGTATATGCAGTATTTGTTTCACTCGGATTTGCCCTTTGGGAAAATATCAACTATGTTTTATCATATGGTTTTTCAACTGCTATTGTAAGAGCAATTACAGCAATTCCAGGACATGCCTGTTTTGGTGTATTTATGGGTGTATTCTATGGTCTCGCAAGAAAACAGTATAATCGTGGAAAAAAGTTTAGCTCCAAGATATTCAGAATATTCAGTGTTGTGTTACCAGTTCTATTACATGGCTCATATGATTTTATAGCTTCCATGGAAAATACAATGGGAGGTCTATATTTCGTGGCCTCGTTATTATACTTTTTGCACTGTCTTTTGGACTGGTAAACATCTCATCAAAGAATGATAAATACATATGATATAGAAAACACCAGCACATTTAACCTTAACGTGCTGGTGTCTGTATGTTAATACTTTTCGTATTTATTCATCTGTCTTCTTTTTAAGAATACAAGAAATACTACCACGCAGGAAATTACTATCAGAACTGTTAATGCTCCAAATGTAACCGCTGCTGGATGATTATTAATTAATCTTGAAAATACTCCGACTTTCTTTATTGTTACTACATCTTCATCGGCAAGCACTTCACCTTCCAATGTATAATTTCTGCAAAGTATACCATTTCCCTTATATTCTTCTCCGTCCCATTCAATGGAGTTTATTTTATATATTGATAATCTTTTATTTTTTTCGCATAATCCGTATATTTCCACCAGAATATGTTAATATATGAATATCAATCCACAGATTGGAGAATTACCATGAAAGCATATGAAAGATTATTAAAATATGTCACTTTCCGTACACCAAGTGATGAAAACAGTGAAAACACGCCCTCATCTGCATGCCAGTTTGAGTTAGCCAGATTTCTTAAAAATGAGATGGAAGGATTGAACTTATCGGACATTGTACTTGACGATATGTGTTACCTGTATGGTAAACTTCCAGCAACCAAAGGTTATGAAAATGCACCTGCTATCGGATTTATTGCACATATGGATACTGTGTCCGATTATTGCAATCACGATATTACACCAGTAATAACAGAAAACTTTAATGGTGTATCACTCAAACTTCCTGCGGGAATAACCCTGTCTGTGCATGATTTTCCTCATCTTGGCACTCTTAAGGGACGCACACTTATCACATCAGACGGAAGCACTATACTTGGTGCTGATGACAAAGCAGGTATTGCTGAAATACTTACTATGATAGAACATTTACAGAAAGGCAATATACCTCATGGAACAATATGTATTGCATTCACACCTGATGAAGAAATCGGCATGGGAGCTGAACATTTTAACATAGAACAGTTCGGTGCCAAATACGCCTACACAATTGACGGCGACACAGAAGGCGAGATTCAGTACGAAAACTTCAACGCATGCAAAGCTGATTTCCACATTAAAGGCTTCAATGTACACCCAGGTTCTGCCAAAGACACCATGATTAATGCCAGTCTTGTTGCAATGGAGATTAACAATGCACTTCCTGCTATGGAAACCCCCCGCGGCACAGAAGATTACGAGGGCTTCTACCATCTTGTCAGCATGTCTGGCGATGTCAGTGAGGCTTCGCTTAATTATATAGTAAGAGACCATGATAAGAATTTATTTGAAGCAAAGAAAAATACTCTGCGATTAATCGAAAAGAATATGAATGAAAAATGGGGCAAGGGAACTGTTACGCTCACCATTAAAGACCAGTATAATAATATGTCCGAAATCATTGCAGGCTGCATGAATCTTATTGAAAATGCAAAGAAAGCCTGTGAACTGGCTGATATAACGCCACTTATTCTTCCTATCCGCGGAGGCACAGACGGCTGTCAGTTAAGCTTCAAAGGTCTTCCATGCCCTAACCTTGGAACTGGCGGACACGCATACCACGGTCCTTATGAACATATTACTGTTGAAGGCATGGATATGACCGTTGCTATGCTTGTTAAATTGGTTGGAACATTTACTGAATAACAACTATATTTCATAACACAAAACAGGAGTTAAGCTATTGACCTACTCCTGTTTTGTATTATCAGTTGCTATTCAGTTTTTATTACTTTCGCTTTGAAACAACATACATAACTGCTGCTGCAATACATCCAGCTAACGCAATAATTGCTATTACAAGCCATAATTTCCCATGATTTCTGTCCCCAGTGTTAATTGATGATGCATTTGTTTCATTTTCATCAAATGTATACTGGCTTGTTGTTTCTGATTCTGTCTGACTGATGGTCTCTGTCTCTGGTTCAGATTCTTTGATACTTTCTGTTTCTTTACTACTTTCAGTTTCCTTGATGTCCTCAGTTTCAGATTCTGTTTCCCTGCTGCTTTCCGTCACTGTTTCTGTCTCTGCTTCCGTCTCCGGTTCTTTAACAGTAAAATGTGCACTAGCTGTTCCACTCGATGAAACAATACCTATAACATGCTCACCCGTCGATAATTTTTTTATTAAATCTGGATTAAGTGTTACAATAATACTTCCTGCTTTTACCGTATAATCCTTGTCTTTCACAAGCTCTCTGCCATCAAGTTCTACTTTTACAAAATCTGAAAATGCTGCATTAGACTTAATTGTAATTGCCTTGTCGGAATTCTTATCAATTATACATTTATCACCTTCAATTATTTCTGGCGTCAGTTTTGATGTAACAACACTATCTTTGTCTATCTGCTTTGATGCATTTGAATCTGCAAAGTATTTTAAACATAAAGAGCAGTAATAATATTCAATATTACCTTCCTGAGTCACTGTAGCTGCTTTAGCTTCTACGTGCTGTAACTTATGGTTATCCTTATTTAATTCACCATATTCCTCATGACATACTTCACACACTGCACGGCTGATGCATGTTGCCACTCCACCACTATGAATATGCTCTGGAATGCCACCCTTTATTTCAAATGTGAGTATATTATTCTTGATTGAATTGACTCTGATATAAATATCTCCGTAAATCCATATATCTTCACCTATTCCTAATGCTGCATCTGCCTTTGTGTTATACTGTCCACCAAGAACTTCATAATTCCATTTAGGTGATGAAAAATACATATTACTTGGAAACTTAGTGTCACTGTCTATAAGATAACATACCAGCCCGGATTTTAATGAAATTTTATCCACTCTGTTTCCATTAATCTTGAACATCTGCTTATACTGAGAATCATATTTGTTGCCATTATCCTCAAAGTTTCTGTACTCAAGATACAATGTCTTACCCTTTTCCGGAATATCCATCTTATATCCTGTAATATTATCCGTACCTGAAGTTCCTAATGCTTTAAGACTATATTCTCCTTCGGACAAAATCGTCTTAATATCATTCTCATCAGCCCAGCCTAATACTTCTTTCTCCTTAAGAGACATAAACTGTGGAACTGGAGATATATGCTTTGCCATAACTGACATGAAATACACTGGTGACGCATTCTTTGAGTTATATAAATCCTTCAGCCCCATAATATGTCCCATTTCATGTACTGCTGTTGCAATTGATACAAATACCCGGTTATCCTCATCCTTAAATAAATATCCGTTAGTATCACCATCAGGCTTACAATACGAATTGGTTATCTGGACATATTTGTAACTATTAATAGTTTTTTTGCCGGTATTAACAGAAATATTATTAACATAATCTGTATAATTCCACAATGGTGATGACCAGCTTACTGATATATTACCTGCCCCATTATTCTTATAAATAATTGTAATTGAATCAATAGTACCATTGTTATCTTTATCAAGCACACCATAGTCATAGTATACAGTATTATTATAATCAGAAATTTTATTACCAGATGATATGGCATTATTAACAGCTTCTGACCACTCCTGCCTAAGCTCATACATTCTGCTTGCACGCTCCGAAGCATCTTTATAACCAATGGTATTAATATCACTGTACTCTGCATAATACCCACGAGGATGTGAAAGTACAATTGAGCCGCCATTATCATATAAATATACACTTCTCATTCTTAATTTGTTATCTGATACACATCTGTAATAATCGCCTACACTATATGAACCTGCATTATATGAATTATCTGTTATTTTTCTGACATAACTGCCTTCATATACATCATTTATAAATTCGGTTTCACCTGCAAATCTGGCAAATACCACTAAATTAGTAAAATTACTGTCATCATCATCTGCCTGTATCCTGTCTTTATCACCTGTTAATAACAAAATTGACAGAAAAACAGCGCAAAATAACAGTATTAGTTTGATTTTTCTCATAAAAATTCCTTTCCATGTATAAACAAGCTAACTATTATATTGTCCGGTTTCCCTGTCAGAATCTTACCATATTATTAAATTTAATTCAAATAACTATTTTACGGCTTGCACACACCACAAGCCTCATATCCCATATCAATAATCTCCTGCCTGCTTCCTGTATAAATCTTTTTATTGGAAGCATCCATGCTCTTTGCACTGTTGCAGGATTCTTTGTGGAACTTCTTAGTATTTGTATTAAGTACATATGTCTGCACATTTGCTTCTGCCGCAGTTGTTGACTTTGAAGCATCTGCAACTATTGAATCGTCCTGATGGCTGTCACCTGTTGCATAATCAATAGCAATTCCCGGCTGTGCATAAAACAATACACATTGAAAAGAATTCCATCACCATTATCCTCAACTGACTCAGCCTCCATCTGCACACCGCTGGCAACAAGATTATCGCCAGAAAATACAGGTGTTACGCGGTACAGAACATGATTATTAGTTTCCTTTATGTAATCCGCCACCATATTTTCAAAAGGCAGCATACCATCAACATTAAGATATCTTGTTCCTGTAATCAGATTCTTTTCATTGGCATTCTCACCAGTAAGCTGATATCCAATCAGATGACATCTGTTATACAGATATTTGCCATCAACATTATCATACTTAGCCGTCTGCCAGCCTGTCGGCTTGACCTCACCAATAGAGCCGCGCTTTTCCGCAGGCATAAGATCTTTACCAATATTCGCAAATGCTGTGGTACATCTTCCCAGCCCATCAAGCTCGCCATAGCTTTCAAATGAGGTGGTTGTCATATCTGCTTCAGTAAAATCAGGATTATTGTCATTAATTACAACATATGGCTTTCCATCATATGAAAGAGTTACCATATCTGCCTGCCATGATGCTGACAACGCCTCACCTGCATTGGCAGTATTCTTAGAAGAGCATCCGTTTACCCAAAGCCCGCTCCAAACAATGAAGCATACCAGTAAAAATGCGGTTACTCTCCTCAATATTCCTAACCTGATATTACGCATTTATCATACTCCTTATTTCTTTCTTACATATCGTTCTTCAGTAATCTTCTCATGAGAATTACCCTCAAAGTCAGCAGCTCCATCCATATCAAAATTCTTAAGCATGTCCTTAGGAAACTTCACATCAGAAGGATACTTCCTGTTCCACTTATACAGATAAATCTCATCCACCATATCCTCATAAGAAACAATCTCAGAATCCTCAACAAAACAGAAATCGTCCTTTCCAGCAAAACCAAACTCCTGATTAACCTCAATATTCTCATAATCACCAAAAAGCTGTTTACTATATAAAGAAAGCCATAACTTCCTTCCATCAAGCATCTTAATAATATGCTCATTCAGAACACTGTCCTTAGAAACACGTCTGTTATTAAACATAATTCCATAATCATCATCAACAATAGATATAACCTTCATAATATCCTCCTTTTTTGTGTCTGGTAAGTGGTGGCTTGTGCGGATAGGGAATCTGCGTAGAGGGGGGCGTGTCGTTAAGACACTGCTTGGATTTTGTCCGTGTTATCGACACCGTCCGCAACCGGCGCCCACTCACCCCACCACAAAAGCGAGGGAGCAACGCGACCAACGCAAGTAGGTAAAAACTCCCCGGGGTGGTGGGCTGGGTGTGGTTGTATGGTTTAATTGAAAACCGTAAGAAGACGCCGGTACTTAGTGCGTGGGGAGAGCCGCCGAAAGGCGGCAAATCCCCACAAACTTAGTACCCGCTGCGTCTTCGCCCGAGCGGGAGCGCGTTTTCAATTAAACCATACAGCCATCCCCAGCCCCCTCTCCGGGGAGCCATTTCTTACCTACTTCTTAAAGGGAAACCTCCCCGATTCCAGCCTCTTCTTAAGCATCACCCCACCTATCGTCTGAGGCTGCTTAGCCGGACTATTTTCAGCTTCTCTTTCCTCCGCTTCCGCAATTCTGCGGCGAATCTCTTCCATCTTGTTATCCATTGCAGCAATCTGATCTGCACATGAAGACAATTCTGCAGCCAGCTGTTCTGCTTCAGAATCTGGAATATTCTTCTTATAACGAACCTTATGCTCCACGCTCGCCCAGAAATCCATGGCAATTGTACGGAACTGAACCTCAACCTTCATCATCTTCTTTTCATTCTGAAGGAATATCGGTATCTCAATTATAAGGTGAAGACTTCTGTAACCGCTTGGCTTAGGATTCTTGATATAATCCTTTCTCTCGACAAGCACTACATCGTCCTGCTTTAACAGGCAGTCGGCAAGCATATAGATATCTTCCGGGAAAGAGCATATTACTCTTACCCCCGCAATATCTCTTATACCTTCCTCAATGCCTTCCATTGTTATAGGAATATTTTTCTTCTTCGCCTTCTTAAATATGCCATCCATAGACTTAATTCTGCTCTTGATACTCTCAATAGGATTTCTGTCATACTGTAATGAGAACTCCTCATTAAGCACCTTGAACTTAGTCTCAACCTCCATAATGGCGCATCTGTAATAAGCATCAGTGTGTTAAACGGCATAATATTTTCTTTTAATAACTCAATCATTTCATCAGAAAGGAGATTCTCTTTAATGAATCTTTCCTGTTCCTGCTTGAGTATCTCTTCTAATAACATAGTAACCCCTTTTACCTTTGATGCATCTTAAAGTGCCTTCTTAATAGCAGCTAAAAGCTCATCATATGTATCAAATGCCTCTAATTCAGGATTATCAGCCTTAATCTGCTCTGTACTCTTAAAGAGGAAGCCTGCCTTGCTTGCCTTAATCATTCCTAAGTCATTGTGGCTGTCTCCTGATGCAATAGTATCATAACCAATAGACTGTAAAGCCTTAACTGTTGTAAGCTTTGACTGCTCACAACGCATCTTGAAACCTGTAATCTCACCATTGTCAGCGACCTCAAGTGAATTACAGAAAATAGTTGGCCAGCCCAGCTTCTTCATAAGCGGAGTAGCAAACTGTGTAAATGTATCTGAAATAATGATAACCTGTGTTATACTTCTTAATTCATCAAGGAATTCCTTTGCTCCCGGAATTGGGTCAATCTTAGCAATAGTATCCTGAATTTCTTTAAGTCCAAGACCATGCTCCTTAAGAATACCAAGTCTCCAGTTCATAAGCTTATCATAATCTGGTTCGTCTCTTGTTGTTCTCTTAAGCTCTGGGATTCCGCTTGCCTCTGCAAATGCAATCCATATCTCTGGTACAAGAACGCCCTCAAGGTCTAAACATACAATATTCATATCATTATCTCCTCGCATAATATTATTATATACTCTCATGTATCTCATATGTGTTTACACACTATATATTATTGTAACCCACTACCTGTCAAAACTCAATATGCCATTTCTAAGTCTTTCAAGCCCATCCATTAAAGTTGTCTTAGGACATGCAACATTCAGTCTTAAGAAATGTTTTCCATCTCCGCCAAAGCCTTCTCCCGCTGACAAGAAAAGTCCTGTATTCTTTCTTATATATGCCGCAAGCCTTGTTGAATTGTCTGTGATATCAGACACATCAAGCCAGCAAAGATAAGTTGCATGTGATTCCACCATTGACACTCCCGGAATATTATCCTTTATGAATTTTTCGGTAATCTGTTTATTCTCGTAGATATATTCTCTTAACTGCTCAAGCCATTCCTCACCCTTTGTAAATGCAGCTATAGCCGCATCCACTGCGAAAACATTTGGCTCAGCTACCTCATCGGTATTGATTGCACGCCATACCTTGTGACGGAGTCGCTCATCCGGCACACATATTGCTGCTGTCTGTAAGCCTGCCATGTTAAATGTTTTAGTAGGCGCTATGCATGTTACAGATATCTTCTTACACACCTCCGAAACACTTGCAAATGGCACATAATCAATGCCCGGATCTGTAAGCTCGCAGTGAATCTCATCAGATATAACAACAACTCCATACTTGTAAGCAAGCTCTCCGATACGCGCAAGTTCTTCCTTACTCCATACATTTCCACCCGGATTCTGTGGGTTGCACAGAATAAGAAGTGTTGTCTGTGGGTTCTTGAGCTTAACTTCAAGGTCTTCAAAATCTATTACATACCTGCCATTCTCATATGCAAGCTGGCTCTGTAACACATTTCTGCCATTATTAAGAATACTGTTAAAGAAAATGTTGTATACAGGTGTCATGATTACAACATTCTCTGCTGGTGTCGTAAGCTTTCTTACAGAGCTTGATATTGCAGGTATAACGCCTGTTACGAACATAAGCCAGTCGTCTTCCATCCTGAAATTGTGGCGTCTTTCCCACCAGCCTGTGTATGCGTCATACCAGTCCTTTGATATCTCAGTATAACCGTATACACCGAGGTCTGCCTTTGCCTTAATAGCCTCAGTTATCTCAGGCGCTGTCCTAAAATCCATGTCAGCAACCCACATAGGAAGCTCATTCTCTGCCACATTCCATTTTAAAGAATCCGTATTACGGCGGTTCACTACTGTATCAAAATCATATTTCATTCTCGGATTTCCCTTCTTAATTCTACTTATTAATTCCTGCATACTATCTTAGTAAGCGAAGGATCAACCTTATCCTTCTCAATTATAAGCTTATCTATACTGTCTGCTGTTATCGTTCCGGACGTTGGATTTAACACGCTGTCAACCCTGCTGGTGATATCAGCATCTACAGTTGAATACTCGAAAGCAAGTGTTGTATTAATAAGCTTGCAGTTCTTCATAACAAGATTATCAATGTAACACAATCCCTGAAGGCTCTCTATTGTACAGTTAATAAACGTAAGATTCTTTGAATTCCAGCCAAGGTACTCACCTGAAATGTATGAATCATACACTGTTATATTTTCAGCATTCCAGAAAGCATCCTTGCTCATAAGTCTTGAATTTCTTATCTCAAGATTCTTACTTCCGTCAAATGGATAATTGCCAACAAGCTTAAGACCATCTATCTTCATATCGTTGCTGTTCATTGCAAAATAATTACCCTTTGCCACTACATTTGTCATAGTAACATTATCACAGCTCCAGAGAGTTTCCTCTGCATTGACAAATTCCACATTCTTAAGACATAGTCTGTTACATCTTCTGAAATTCTTAGGTGCTTCAATAATTGTATCCTCAACATTAATATCGTTAGTGTACCATACTCCTGCTCTTCCCATCTCAAAGAAATAACAGTCCTTTACATTGACATTGTTGCAGTACCAGAGTGGATATTTCCACTTAAAGCTGCTGTTTACAAGCTCTATATTACTGCTCTCCTTTAATGGAGACTCACCATCATCAAATATAGAATCTTCAATACGAAGGTCTTTGCTTGCAAAAAGAGCACGTTCTCCTGTAAGAAGCTGCTGCTTAACTAATTTCTTTTCCATATTTACTCCATTCTTATCTACAAACATTAAAACCCAATCACCATATTATAAGTGATTGGGTTACATTCTAAACATTCTTAAGGTTCTCTACCATCTCTTCCATTGTGTGCCAGCCAAGTACTGCACATTTAACTCTTGCTGGCATATGAGAGATATCTCTTAATGCTCCGGCTTCATCAAGCTCATCAATCTCTTCCTCAGTTGCCTCATCCTTAATCATCTTAAGGAAAAGTTCTGAAAGATGTACAGCCTCATCAATAGGCTTTCCAATTATAAGCTCAAGCATTATATCTGCTGATGCCTGCGATATTGCGCAACCATCTCCTGTAAATGCCCCATCAACAATAGTTTTCTTAGCATCATCAAACTTAAGCTTTAAGATAATGTCGTCTCCACAGCTTGGATTAACACCCTCAAGCTCTAAGTCTGCATTGTCTATATCATGCTTATGATATGGATGCATGTTATGGTCCGTAAGAACCTCATTATAAAAAGTTTTAGTCTCCATATCCCATAAGCCCCCTGATCTTAGATAGTTCTTCTATAAAATGCTGTACTTCTTCTTCTGTGTTATAGAAAGCAAAGCTTGCTCTCGTTGTTGAATTAACCTTAAGGAAATCCATTAATGGCTGTGCGCAGTGATGTCCTGCTCTTACTGCAATATGCTGTGAATCAAGTATAGAAGCAACATCATGTGGGTGTACTCCGTCAATTGTAAATGTGACTATACCCTCATGGTCTTCTGCCTTCGAAGAACCTATTAAGTTGACTCCCTTCATGTCATTAATGGCATCAACAGCAATCTTAGTAAGCTTTCGCTCCTGTGCCATAATTGTGTCAAATCCAACATTGTTAATATAATCAATTGCCGCATGAAGTCCGACTGCACCGCCAGTATTAACAGTTCCTGCCTCAAACTTATGTGGAACCTCTGCATATTTAACTCTGTCCCAGTGAACAATCTCAATCATCTCACCACCGCTTAAGAATGGTGGCATCTTGTCAAGAAGCTCTTTCTTGCCATATAATGCTCCGATTCCCATAGGTGCTAACATCTTATGTCCAGAAAATACAAGGAAGTCAACATCAAGGTCTGTTACATTAACCGGCATATGAGGAACACTCTGTGCTCCGTCAGCCACAATAACCGCACCATGTGCATGTGCAACCTCTGCAATATGCTTTATATCATTAACTCTTCCTAATACATTAGAAACCTGGGTAACTGCTACAAGCCTAGTCTTATCTGTAATAACCTCTAAAGACTTGTCTGTAATCTCTCCATTCTCATCAGGTATAAGCTGCTTTAATACCGCTCCACATTTTTCTGCAACCTGCTTCCATGGAAGGAAATTGCTGTGGTGTTCCATAACACTAACAACTATCTCATCACCCTCTTTAATGAAATTCATTCCATAACTGTATGCAATTAAGTTAAGACTCTCTGTAGCATTTCTTGTAAATACTATCTGGCTTGCATCTTTAGCACCAATAAACTGAGCTACTGCCTTTCTTGCATTCTCATAACTTTCTGTAGCAATCTCACTTAATTCGTATACACCTCTGAACGGATTGGCGTTCATCTCCTGATAATACTTATTAACTGCATCAAGAACAGCCTGTGGCTTCTGTGTAGTCGCTGCATTATCAAGATATGCAATATTGCTTCCCGAAATAAGTGGGAAATCTTTTCTTATAGACTCAATCGTCTTACTTAACTCACTCATTAATAAACCTCTTTAATGTAGTCATGTATCTCGTTCCTGATACCATCATCAGGGATTTTGCCGCATACGGCTAAAAGCTTAGCTGCTGCCAGCATATTATAACATTCTTGTGCCGGTATTCCTCTTGATTCAAGATAGAATAAAAGCTCCTCATCAGGCTTTCCTATAGTTGCACCGTGATTACCGACAACATCTTCTTCTGCACATAGAATAATAGGAATAGTCTGGTTGACACATTTTTCATCAATAAGAAGAACTTCTTCCTTCTCATTACCTACAGAACCTGCTGAACCCTTAACGAAATCAATAGTTCCTCTGAACAGCTTAAATGCTGTATCTCTCAATGCACCTGCCGCATTGATTGCACATTCTGTCTTCTTGCCGATATGTCTTACGCAGTAGTTCATATCAAGTCTTTCTTTACCTGCTGCAACATATCCAATCTCTGCAGACATAGAACTTCCATCACCTGCAAGCTTAATCTCACAGCCTTCGTATCTGTTCTTCCCGCTTAAATAAAGCTGCACAAGTTCAATTCTTGCACCATCTTCGCAGTAACCACCGATATCATTAATAAATGTTGTCTCTGCGCCTACTCTCTGAATCTGGATAAGACGGATAACCGAATCCTTCGCAGCATATAATCTTGTCTGTACTGCTGCAAAACCTTCCCCGTCCTTATCTCCGTTAAAATCCATATAAACATCTATGCTGGCATTCTCTTTAGTTTCAATACCAACAACATTGATGTCTGCATTACTCTTTCCATAATTGAAGTCGAGTCTTACAAAACCTGCATTCTTCTTATCTGTTATATAATATACAGGTTCAGTCTGAGACTTCTTAGCTGCCTCAGTAATCTCCTGACCACATCCGCCAGCAATGTTCTCAAGCTCACCATTGTTAAGCTTTCCATCATCTATAAGACTAACATCATTAACAGAAGCATTTAACTCACCTGTACGGTTAATTATAACCTCTCCAACCTTGCTCTGGTTCATATGAAGATGATTCCATGTCTTGGCTGGGATACGGTTTATTATCATGTCCTTTTCTTCGATACCTATCATATCATATTCCTCACTCTGATTAACTTAACCAATGCTGCCCTTCATCTCAAGCTTAATAAGATTATTCATCTCCATTGCATACTCAAGCGGAAGCTCCTTAGATACATTATCAGCAAATCCTGAAACAATCATTGCTCTCGCATCATCTTCCGGAATTCCTCTTGACATAAGATAAAATACAGCATCATCACTGATTCGTCCAATTGTTGCCTCATGTCCTACATCCGCATCATTAACACGGATATCCATAGCCGGAATTGTATCAGATCTTGAAATATCATCTATCATAAGTGACTGACATGAAACTGATGATTTACTCTTCTTAGCCTTGGTAGTCATTGTTACCGCACTTCTGAAAGTACTGATTCCGCCACCCTTAGATATTGACTTAGTACTTACAACTGATGTTGTACCTGGTGCATTATGAACTACCTTCATACCTGTATCAAGGTTCTGTCCTGCTCCTGCAAATGTAATTCCTGTGAATTCACAGCTTGAGCGTTCTCCATTAAGGATACTCATAGGATACAGATATGATACATGCGAACCAAATGAGCCTGAAACCCATTCAATCTTACCACCTTCAGCAACAGTTGCTCTCTTAGTGTTAAGATTATACATATTCTTGCTCCAGTTCTCAATTGTTGAGTAACGAAGCTTTGCATTCTTAGCCACAAAAAGTTCAACCGCACCTGCATGAAGATTGGCAACATTATATTTAGGTGCTGAACATCCTTCAATAAAGTGAAGACTTGCACCCTCATCAACAATAATAAGTGTATGCTCAAACTGACCTGCTCCTGCAGCATTAAGTCTGAAATATGACTGCAGAGGAATCTCAAGATTAACTCCCTTTGGTACATACACAAATGAACCACCAGACCATACAGCTCCGTGAAGTGCTGCGAACTTATGATCCTGTGGTGTAATAAGCTTCATAAAATGCTCGTGTACCATATCTGCATATTCACCTGTAAGTGCACTTTCCATATCAGTGTATACAACACCCTGGTCAGCAACCTCCTTACGGACATTATGGTATACAAGCTCTGAGTCGTACTGTGCGCCAACTCCGGCTAACGACTCTCTCTCTGCCTTAGGAATACCTAATCTGTCAAATGTATCCTTAATCTCTTCTGGTACATCCTTCCAGTCGCCCTTCATATTCGTATTAGCACGAACATAAGTAGCAATATTATCCATATTGAGTCCATCAATAGACGGACCCCAGTCAGGCACCTGCATATTATTATATATTTCTAATGACTTAAGTCTGAACTCTCTCATCCAAGCAGGATCATGCTTTTCTTCTGATATCTTCTCAACGATTTCAGGAGTAAGTCCCTGCTTTATTCTATAAGCGTCCTTCTCTTCGTTCTTAATATCATAAACACTTCTGTTTATGTCATCTACAAATGTCTTTTCTTCCATTACAAGCCTCCGAGCCTTAATTACCTGATGAATCTTTCGAAACCATTCTCATTGATATCATCAATCATAGCACTGTCGCCTGTTGCAACAACATTACCATTGACAAGAACATGAGTATAATCCACCTTAAGTGCCTCTAAGATACGGGTGCTATGAGTGATAATAAGAAGTGCTCCGTTCTGAGTCTTCTGATACTCTTCAACACCCAGTGATACTGTCTTAACAGCATCTACATCAAGTCCTGAGTCAGTCTCATCAAGAATAGCAAGAGAAGGCTCAAGCATAAGGAGCTGTAATATCTCTGCTTTCTTCTTCTCACCACCTGAGAAACCAACATTAAGGTCTCTGTCCATATATGATGGATCCATCTGAAGGAATTCCATCTTCTCCTGAAGGAGCTTCTTGAACTTGAAGTATGTCATCTTCTTTCCACGCTGCTCCATAGAACTTCTTATAAAATTACCGAGTGTAATACCAGGAACCTCAATAGGATTCTGGAATGACAGAAAAAGACCTGCCTGTGATCTCTCAGCAACATTCTTAGAAAGTAAATCTTCTCCGTTAAATGTAACCTTACCACCTAATATCTCATATCTTGGGTTACCCATAAGAGCATAACCAAGAGTAGACTTACCTGCTCCGTTAGGTCCCATAAGTACATGAGTCTCTCCCTTATTAAGAGAAAGATCAACCCCATGAAGTATTTCTTTATCTTCAACACCAACCTTAAGCTGGCTCACATTTAATATTTCCTGTGCCATAATGCCTCCTTAGCTGTACATTCTTTTAGCAACACACATAATATCATTGAAAGAAAAGGTTGTAAAGTTATTCATAATAACAATCGTTACTATTGTTTAACATAGTTACTGTTCCTTTGCGGCCTGAGCCCACAATTCCATCTCCTGTTTCTTTGCATCATTGATATTGCTTACTATTTCCCTGGCGCATATATCGCCTGTTTCTTTTTCTGTGTTTCAGAAACCATTGTATTCTCATATATATATCTTACTTCCCTGAGATAAAATATAAATATAGGTATCTCTTCACTGTAATCCTTGCTCTTTGATACTGTCAGCTCCATCCACTTATACTCTCCATCAAGAAGCCGTCTGAATCTCAATCTCAATGATTTCTTATTATTTCTGAAATGTTCAAGTACCTTGTCTGGATTGGTAAAATCTCTATATGCCACCGCATCCTCCGGATGAACTACTCCCATATCAATATATTTGTCTATATATTCTTTAATACTGCCTGACAACCCGGCATCTCTTATTATGTCCTCCTGGGTTGACTTTATAAGTTCATATCTGTCATGCAGGAAATCAGCTCTGAGTATCTTAATAAATGTATCATAAATAATATCCATTGCATCTTCTCTTGCACCCGCCTGATAATCAGCTTCTTTCCATGAGAAAAGCACTCTTCTGTTATCCTCAGAATAATTCGTCGGCTTAGTAACCTCAAATACATACCATTTATATGTTCCATCCATATTATATCTTATCTGGTATCTTCCTCTTTCTTTCCCCTTATCAAGCTGTTTCTTAATTCTGTCAAGATTAATAGCTTCCTTGTAAAGTGAAACATCATCCGGGTGAATAACACCATACTTAATATATCTGCCTGCATATTCTGCAATAGTCTTAGGTCTTGGTGTCATAACATAATCGGGCTCATCTGTCCTTCTTATAAAGTGATATGCTCCCGTATCCAGATCAACATCTGCAATCTTCCAGAAGTAATCAGTTATCTCCTTAAGATAAGACTTATCATTCTTTCTTGTTTTTAAAATAATAAGCTTATCCTCCACATTATTCTTATCATCAACAAGCTTCTCATAATCACTTATAGGCATAGGTCTGTAATAATAGTATCCCTGTGCATATTCACAGCCTAAAAGTTCAAGCAGTTTAAGCTGTTCATCAGTCTCAATACCCTCAGCTATAGCCGGAATATCAAGCTGTCTTGCCATATCAAGAACTGCAGTTATAATGCTTACACCTTTATCATTATTTTCCGGATTAAGGTCGAGAAATTTCATATCCAGCTTCAGAACATCTGCATCGATATCCTTAAGCATATTAAGTGATGAATATCCACTTCCAAAATCATCAATAAGAATCTTAAAGCCTGCATTCTTAAATGCCTTTTCTGTATCCTTAATTACTGAGCCATTCTCCACATATGCACTCTCTGTAATCTCTATTTCAATATTCTCTGTTGAAATATTGTATTTTTCAATCATATCTTTAAGTATTCTTACAACATCCATAGAGTATATATCTGCTCTCGAAACATTTATTGATATCGGCAGTACTGTTCTTCCCTCATCAAGCCATCTTCTTATAGTCTGACATACTTTATCCCATATATACACGTCAAGTTTATTTATAAATCCATTTTTTTCAAGCAACGGTATAAACTGTCCTGGTGAAATAAATCCTTTCTCAGGACTTATCCATCTCACAAGTGCCTCAGAACCAATAATCTTACCTGTCTGTAATATACACTTTGGCTGCAGATAAAATGTAAATTCTCCATTATCCATTGCACTGCATATCTCTGGCATAAGCTTTGCTTCTGCTTCCTGTTCCCTTACCATACTCTCATCATACCAGCAGATATCCTTATCAGGGCGCTGTTTTGCTATCTCTAGCGCTCCATACGCATAATCACACATCTCTCCTGTGGTTATATCCTTATCTGCAGTCTTATATGCACCAAAATATGCCCTTGTAATATCATGCCCCCTGTATCCGTTGACAATACCTGATATTTTTCCTCTGATAATATTAATTATATCATCATTCTCTTCAAATATAACACAGAAATTGTCTCCACCCATATATCCGGAAATTGTTCCATACCCGGCATCAATATTCTTAAGAGCTTCTCCAATCTCTATAAGAAGCTCATCACCGGTTTCACGTCCATACCACTTATTAATAAGATGAAAATTCTCTACATCCATAGCCAGTATACAATATGTTTTGTTATCAAAAAGTACTGTTTTATCAGCTATTCTCCAGAAAGTTCTTCTTAATGGAAGATTCGTAGCCAGATCGTAATTATATCTATCAGGATTGATTCTTAACTTATTATACCTGCTCATGTCTACCATAGCTGCCTCCTTTGTACCCTCAATATATTATAAGCCCACGTCGCCCAAAATACCTTTTCCATTTTATCATTAATACATTGATAAAACAATAATTTAAATATAAAATAACTATCAACTAGATATGTTTATAAAAAATCATATAATTAAGGAGACTTTACCATGGCAAAATACATAATGGCTCTTGATGCCGGAACAACAAGCAACCGCTGTATTCTTTTCAACAGAAGTGGCGAGATGTGCAGTGTTGCACAGAAAGAATTCACACAATATTTCCCAAAACCTGGGTGGGTAGAACATGATGCAGATGAAATCTGGTCAACGATTCTGGAAGTTGCCAGACAGGCTCTTGCAAATGTAGCTGCTAACGCGTCAGATATTGCCTCAATAGGAATAACCAACCAGCGTGAAACAACAGTTGTATGGGACAGATATTCTGGTGAGCCTGTATACAATGCTATTGTATGGCAGTGCAGAAGGACTTCAGAATACGCAGATTCTCTTAAATATAAAGGGCTTACAGAAACAATCCGTAACAAAACCGGTCTTGTTATTGATGCGTATTTTTCTGGAACCAAGTTAAAATGGATTCTTGATAATGTTAAAGGTGTCCGTGAGCGTGCCGAAAAAGGAGATCTGCTTTTTGGAACAATTGAAACATGGTTAATCTGGAAGCTTACTAAAGGTCAGGTTCATGCCACAGATTATTCCAATGCATCAAGAACGATGCTTTTCAACATTAATACACTTGAATGGGACGAAGACATCTTAAAAGAGCTTGATATTCCAAAATGCATGCTTCCAAAGGCAGTCCCATCAAGCAGCATATTTGGTGAGACCTCCGCTGAATTCTTCGGCTGTCCTATCCCAATCGGAGGTGCTGCCGGCGACCAGCAGGCTGCACTTTTCGGACAGACCTGTTTTGACGCAGGAGAAGCCAAGAATACATATGGAACAGGCTGCTTCCTTCTTATGAATACTGGAGAAAAGCCTATTTTTTCAAAGAACGGTCTTGTTACTACTATTGCATGGGGACTTGACGGTAAAGTCACATATGCACTTGAAGGCTCGATATATGTAGCCGGAGCTGCCATCCAATGGCTTCGTGACGAAATGCATTTTATTGATTCTTCACAGGATTCGGAATATATGGCAAGAAAAGTTCCTGATACCAACGGATGCTACGTTGTTCCCGCATTTACAGGACTTGGTGCACCATACTGGGACCAGTACGCAAGAGGTACTATCTTAGGAATAACCCGTGGTGTCAACAAATACCACATTATACGTGCCACACTTGAATCAATCGCTTATCAGGTAAACGATGTTCTTACTGCAATGAAAGCAGATTCAGGCATAGAACTTTCTTCTCTTAAGGTCGATGGTGGAGCTAGTGCTAACAATCTTCTTATGCAGATGCAGGCTGATATATCCGGTGCTCCTGTAAACAGACCTGTATGTGTTGAAACAACTGCCATGGGCGCGGCTTACCTTGCCGGACTCTCAGTCGGTTACTGGAAAAGTACCGACGACATAAGAAAGAACTGGTCTGTAGACAGAACATTTGACCCTGAAATCACCCAGAATGAGCGTGATTACAAAGTCAGAATGTGGAAAAAAGCTGTTTCTTATTCATTTAACTGGGATAAATAATTCCGTCGGATGATTCTTCTAACATATAAAAGCGATATTGTATAAAAGTAAATTCATACAATATCGCTTAATCTTTTATTACCTTACAACACTCTTCTGGTTTTTGTGCATTGCACGAAATTTAGTAATGTTATTTTACCTATTATCCACCTTCTCCGGATACATATCATGATTTGCCATACGGTTGAATGCCACATCTTCCCACTTAGTTCCTGGCTTTCCATAATTGCAGTATGGATCAATGGAAATTCCACCACGTGGTGTGAATTTGCCCCACACTTCAATATACTTTGGCTCCATCAGCGTAATCAAATCCTTCATAATCACGTTCACGCAGTCCTCGTGAAAATCCCCATGATTACGGAATGAAAACAGGTACAGCTTTAAGCTCTTGCTTTCCACCATTCTCTCGCCTGGGACATACGAAATAATAATGTTTGCGAAATCAGGCTGCCCTGTAATTGGACAGAGACTTGTGAATTCCGGGCAGTTAAACTTCACGAAATAATCATTTTCTGGATGTTTGTTTACAAATGTTTCAAGCAGGCCAGGGTTGTAATCTGTCTCGTAATTATTCTGCTGGTTGCCTAATAATGTTAAATTCTCTTTTTCTCTCATAGCTTTCTCCAATTTTTATTTTATTGCAGGGTCACTTACCCCATTTGCTGCAAATGCAGCCGCTCTGTCGATACAGGTTCCACATTTGCCGCAAGGCACATCCTTTCCTTCATAGCAGGACCATGTAAGCTCGTATGGTGCGTTAAGCTCTAAGCCCATCTTCACCACCTCCGCCTTAGTCATATTCACAAATGGCGCCTCCACCTTTAACTGATGTCCTGAGCCCTCAAAAATCGCCTGATTCATAGCATCATTAAACATCGGTGAACAGTCTGGATAGGCAAAACCGGCTGAATCATCTGCATGTGCGCCATAAAGAATCACGCTACAGTCCTTGCTTAGTGCAATGCTTGCCGCCGATGAAAGAAACAGTCCATTTCGAAATGGCACATAGGTGCTTACAGGCTTTTCGCCCTCCGTCTTTTCAATCTGCCTGGCATAGCTCTCCTCTGGAATTTCCTCTGTAGACTGCTGCAATAAAGAGCAGTTGCTATATTGAAAGATCTTACTCAGATCCAGGAATAACTGCTCCACTCCGTAAAATGCAGAAACAGCCTTTGCCGCCTGAATTTCTTTATCGTGCTTCTGTCCATAAGAAACTGACAGAGCAATTACATTGTCCTTTCCATATCGGCTCACTGCCAATGCCAGTGCCGTAGTGGAATCCACGCCACCGCTTGATAATACTAATGCTTTCATAACTCATCTCTCCTATCTTAGATACATTTGTAATGCTGCATCGTCCTTAAAGCTTCCTCTTAACTCTACAGTCATTGTTCTCGTGTTGTTTTTCTTAATTCCTCTTGCCGACACACAGCTGTGATATCCTTCAAGCACCACCGCAACATCCTCGCTTCCTGTTATCTCTGCCATAATGTCCGCAATATCCTGACCGATTCTTTCCTGTAACTGCAGTCTTCTTCCAACCATATCGCATATTCTTGCAATCTTTGATAAGCCTATAACCTTCCCATTAGGAATGTACGCAACTGTCGCCTTCATATCATACATAAGTGCCATATGGTGCTCGCAGTAAGAAAACAGGTCGATGTCCTTCATAACTACAACCTTAGAAGTATCAAGCTCCTCAATTTCATCCTCAAATGTCTTATCAAACATCTGCGCAATTTCGTGATTGGAGTAATTCATCCCAAGAAAGACCTCCTCGTACATCTTCGCAACTCGCTTTGGTGTATCTTTTAAGCCCTCTCTCTCCGGGTCGTCGCCCAATGCAACAAGAATCCCTCTAATATGCTCCTCAATCGCTTTCGTATCTATCATCATAATCTCCATTCTTGCTTCACCCCGCAAACTTTGGGCTGAAAGCACAAATTTGCATGTGAAAAATCTTTGATATTAGGATTTTCACATTATACGCCCCTTTCCTCTGGGTTCCAGATTACCTTGTGCATCTGAATCTGAAGACGCAAATCATTCATCCTTTTACCGGTCATGAAATTCACGATTTCCACTGGCTCAATTGAACCAAACACTGAGCTTATGAATACCTGGCATCTTTCTGTCAGATGAAATTTTTCAATTATTTTCTCTGCACATTCCAAATCATTAATGCTGCCCGAAACGAACTTGACTGTGTCCTGCTTTCTTAGAGCTTCCATATTGGAGAGAAGCATTTTCTCCTCACAGCCGCTGGATGGCAGCTTGTAATCCATAGTAAGGCTAAGTTTTTCTTTTGAAAATGCATTGGCAAGGGGAGCAATATCAACCGCTCCATTAGTTTCAATCTCTACTCGAATGTCCGATTTGTTCAATAATTTTTCTACTAGACTCCTGATATCCTTCTGTAATAGAGGCTCTCCCCCTGTCAGCGTCACATTTTTAATGCCTGTCTCACTGACATATTCACAAATCTCATCTGGTGACAGCTCCTCGTAATCACAAGCTGGCTCATTGGCCCACTTTGTATCACAGTAGGAGCAATTCAGGTTACAACCCTTGAATCTGATAAACACCGCCAATTCTCCAGCTCTTCTTCCCTCTCCATTAATACTTATAAATTTCTCAACAACTTTCATATTAGTTTCTTTCCTTTATTCTTCGTATGCTGCTACATTATTAGGTGTCTCGTATACTTCCACTCTGTGGATTGGAAAGCCTTTTGCACTCATCAGCTCATAGAAATATTTTGAAAAATGCTCCGCAGTAGGTCTGAAGCCAACTTCAATCATACGAAACTCCTCCGCCTGTAATGCAGCAATTGTCGCACCTTTTAGAGAACCTTTTTCATAAATCAGGCTGTGGTCAAAATCATCACAGATATCCTTCAAAGCATTTTTTAAATCAGAAAAATCCACAAGCATTCCTCTTGTCTGACCCTCATCCTTTAACTGGTCTGCTGCTATTTCAACAACAACTCTCCAGCGGTGACCATGAAGATTCCTGCATTTTCCGTCATACCCCTTCAGAAAATGTGCAGAATCAAAGCTGCTCTCGGTTTTTAAATAATACATTTTAGTTTCTCCTCTAATTTATTGGGAATAAAAACAGAATTGCTTAGAAAAGAACGTGCCCCACTGTGAGCACATATAGAAAGCCCTGTAAATGTATACACACCTACAGGGCTAAATTACATAAAAAGTCTTCTTAGCAGCCCTGGTTTTATTTAACGACAGGATGGTACAAACGAACTGTCGCGCATTTTTATGCGATATGTCTATTATAAGTATTTTTCTGGATATGTCAATGTAAATTTTCCCCCAGCAGCTGCACCTTTATCACGTTCATTATGCGTGCCGGGTATGTTTCCTGAATTTCTCCTGCAATTGTTATTGAAACCATATCATTTACTGCCAGGTCAGACAGCTCAATCTCTGTTTCCTCCTTCGTCCATGAAGTTTTATATTTGACCCTATTAAACCAATCTTAAACCGATTAATCTTTTAATATATCTTATCAACCTCATCTTCATACACTGATTCAGTATGAGTATCAAATAGCACCCATTCCACCAGATCAAAACAATCTGGATTATCCTGCAAGAACCGGTTTACTGTATGTACCGCAATCTTTGCTGCCAACTCAACAGGAAAACTATATATTCCCGTTGATATTGAAGGAAATGCAATAGACCTGATTCCATTATCCATTGCCAGCTTCATAGAATTAAAATAGCAGTTAGCAAGAAGCTCCTCTTCTCTATCTCTGCCTCCATTCCATATCGGTCCTACAGTATGAATAACATAATCGCATGGTAAATTATAGGCTTTTGTTATCTTTGCTTCTCCAGTCACGCATCCGTGAAGTGTCCTACACTCAGCCAGAAGTTCCGGTCCTGCGGCTCTATGAATCGCACCATCTACACCGCCTCCGCCAAGAAGAGAGTTATTTGCTGCATTAACAATTGCCTGCACATCTGTTACTTTTGTTATATCTCCTTTTACTGTCTTAATCAAATACATCTTTCTTACCTGCCTGTTTATTATATTACCTCTGCCCCAAATGGCATCAGAGACAATTTAGCAATTTTGAAAAACTGCTTTCCGAAAGGAATTCCGATAATTGTTATACAACATATCAGACCTGCCAAAACCCACGACAGTCCACTCAACAATCCACCACATATAAACCAAAGTATATTTCCTAATATGCTCATATCAATATTCCTTCTCTATCTCTCCATATATTCCATACATTTTCTTGAACGCATCAAGGTCTGCCTGATTTTTAATCAGCATAACCTCCTCTATCTTACCTGTATGAATGTCCTTAAAGCCTGCAACCTGCTCACCATTACATATGCTTGCCTTGATTACTGGTTTCTTATTTTCTTTATCATATGTCTTTATAACTGTCTTTTTCTTAAAGAATCCCACTCTGAGCACCTTCTTTTGACTTTGCCATCAGTATAACAACTGCCTATACCATTCATCCTTCGTCATATCATCACCACAAATTGTATGGTTTCATGGTTTCTGAATTTCGATATTCATGTTTCTCATAATATCCTATCAGCTTACTCTCATCTCTGAGTGCCACCATGTAAACATCTTTATTCTGTTTCTCATTATGAAAAGTATAAACGATATTATGGCTTTCATCTGCTGCAAACCAGTCCACTACCTGCTGTATTTTATCTCTTGATTCCGGACTATGACAATCTAACAAACTTCTTCCAATAAGTTTATCTCCGCCTCGCTTCGCATAGCTGGTAACAGCTGCCGGATTCATGTAGATAATCTCATGTTTGAGATTGCATATAACAACGGATGCCCTGTCCTGATCAACAATACTCTTATAAAAGCTGACATAGGATTTAAACTTAATTACCTTTTCATTATCCAGCCTCTTTTGAAGTTGTGGTTTCTTTCTTCGATAATAATCGTATATCTCTCCATCAGGTATCCAGATTTGTGCCTCATTTATCTTATCAAGTACAGCTTCAACAATCTGTTCATCTGCCAGTAAATCAGGTACTTTATCATGCTCTGTTACATACTTTTTGTATTCTTCATACACCCATTCTGTAATCTTATCCTTCTGCTTCATCTTTAGATTACTAAATTGTTTGTTCATCTGTAAAATCTGACCATCAATCTTTTTATGTATTTTAGTTTTCTTACTTTTTGCCATCTTCAGCTATCCTTTAAAACTTCACTATTTCCGGTTCATGGGTAAATGATGAGAATGTGACTGTTGCATTCTTGAAATAGAATACCTCGGTATTTCCATCATCTGCTGAGTACATATTCTGTAAAGATGGATAAGCATCAAGCATAGACTGTCTTGCTTCTCTTCTGTCATCTTCTACAAGTTCTCCGGCTACACGAAGCCACTCGCCATTTTTAAATGCACAAATTTCTACCTTCGGGTTTGCGTGAATCTGCTTTGAAACATCCTTTACCTTGCCAGTCTGAATATACAACTTTCCTTCAAAAATGTGTGCTGTTCCAAAAGGTCTTACCCTTGGCTGGTCGCCTTCTACTGTTGCCAAATAATATGTCTCTGCTTCTTTTAAAAATTTAGCTACTCGTTCCATGATGTAATCCTCCTGAATTGATTAATATCGTTTCATATTTACAAACAGTTTCATTTTATTGGTTATAAAAGTATATCTTCAATAAATCTATTGTTGCTTTGTCATTTATGACGGCCCGTCCTATTGTTATGCCATTGCTGATGATAATATATTCTCCGTTTTCATATCTGGCATTTACCAAATCATCTTCCCCTTTTAAGTCTATACATATACTTGATATAATTCCGCAAATCTCCTCTTGTGAGCTTCCGCTTTTTATCTCATAAGCATAATCCGCATCTCCTATCTCATTCAGATCAGTTACCAAACAATACTCCGCTCCATTCATCAGCATTTCTTCATTCAAAGTGGGTAATTGAGCCGTCTTATACTCATTAAATAAAAAGATAACTACAAGCGCAATGAATGCCGGAAAAAAGATACCGCCAAACCGCTGTGCATAATTTTGTTCTTCCCACCGCTTGCTATGACGACCAAACAGCGGTATTTTCATCTGCACCAAACCTGCTCCTATACTTACAAGCAAAAAATAAAATATAACTTTTATCAAAGACTCATCCCCCATTTAATCATTAATAAAAATATCGTTCCTAAAACGACGCCTACTAACCATATAAAGCGAAACACCTTGTTATATCTCGAACTATTAGAACAAGGAACAAGCCAATATTCCTGTGGAAACTCCAAAATGTATTCTTTTAATTCCTGCTTCAATTCCATGACTATACTCCACATTAATCCAAATAGCACAATGCACACCGTTCCATAATATGTAATTGATGCATTTGTAACCACAGCAAAGAAATAATGTGCCATCTTAAGAAGGAAGATACACCACGCAATACAGCATGAAATTGTAAACGCCCTTTTCATTTTCCACTTCAAACCAAATATAACCTCTGGAACGAATACAGTCAATGCCCCCATCGGCAATCCTCCTGTTCGTCCATGTGTGAAATCGCTCTCCGACTCCAAAGACCAAATTCCTGTCAATACTATTACTGCTGGTATTAGTATGGTGCAGAACAAGTTATATGCAATAATCAACACATTTTCATTGTCGTCGTTCATAACTTAGCCCCCAATCAGTTCATCAAGCCTGATAGCCACTCTTCCTGATAATGAATAATACAATGCTGTTAGCTTTGCCTTGTCGTACAAATTTGCATACACATTATAATAACATAGCGATATTGACATACCGAAGCCAAATATTTTTAAGGGTATAGGCGTTACATCAAGTTCTTAGTATATGAAATTTGCAAATTATTCTTGGATTTGGCTCAAATCAAATGCACCGTTCTCAATCAACTTCAAAATTGTGTCTACCAAGTTGTTTTTTACAGTTTCACTTTCATTTTCAACGCCAGAATACTCTACGTAAATAGTGTTCTCTCCCATATCAAAGGTTGCATAATATATTACGGTTTTGATACCTTGACTATTTGACTTTGTTACGAAATATCCTGCATCGATATCAACGCCGTCTACACTTGAAGTGATTGTATTTCCATCAATGATAGTATCTAATAGATTTACACCCTGTTTAGATACTACCATTCTTGTATCACTAATTTTTCCCTCAAAACCCAGAATATTATGATTGTCAGCATCAAAGTAAGCATCTGCGATAACAGGCAGGTCTGCAAAAAGCATTTCAATCTCAGCATTGCTCAAAGGTCTTGTTGTTACATTTAAGTTAATTGAAGATTGTGATAAGTCATTTTTAACAAAAGTAATTGTTTCTCCACCATCCAGCGTGGCAATATCGTTTTTTGTACCAAACAGATTGCTTTGAAAAACTCCCACTCCAATCACAACAACGAGTACGAAGCAAGCAGCAACAGACACCCATTTTTGCCGATTAGTAATTTTACTTGTTTTTTTCATAGGTTCAGCCTCCTTAATATACTGATTATCGACATTTCCCAATGCCCTTAAAAGTTTCTTTTCTTTCATACAGAGATACCTTCTTTCTCTAACAATTTTTTAAGTTCGTTCCTTGAACGAAATAATGACATCTTGATTTTGCTCTCACTCATACCATATTCCGTTGCAATTTCTTTAATGGGCGATAAATACCAATATCTTCTCATAAAGATTTTTCGCTGTTCTAATGACAGGGAAGAAAGAAAGCGGTTGAGAATATCCGTTAGAGCAATTTCTTCAACAATGTTTTCTGTACTATCCAACGATGGTATGCACTCTTGTATTTCATCAAAAATCAATGACATTTGCCCGCCATAACGTTTCTTTGCATTGAGCAGTTCGTACCTGTCCAAAGATAAGTTGCGAGTAATCTTCCCCAAAAAAGTTTTTAGGACAGATGGACGGTTAGGCGGTATGCTGTTCCAAGCTCTTAAATAAGTATCATTTACACATTCCTCGCTATCTTCGTCATTGTGAAGAATATTAGAGGCTATATATCTGCAATACTTTCCGTATTTTTTTGAAGTTTCGGATATAGCAGCTTCGGAGCGCTCCCAATATAAATCTAATATCTGCTTATCATCCATAAGCTTCTCCTCCTTCCCCTTGTATTAAGGTCTTTCACCCTAATAGACGAGAAAAATGTGTCAAGCGTCACTTAAATTCAAAAAATATTTATTCAAAGATTAGCTTTCATTTTTTGAAAGAATATAATAAAACAGCAAAAGACGTACACCAACAAGTCTCTTAATATTCAATGCGGAAAAAGTTATTTCAAATGGGGGTTTAATTTTGCCCCCTCCAGGGTATTATACTGGTTCCACCAAAGGCGGGGTTTCGCAACACCATAATTACTTGTTGCTTCCTAAAGGAAGCTCATTACTTCCTTCCATCTTCTTACTTATCGTTTTCTTCCTGTTCCTGTATGTATTTTCTTACCGTTTCTTCATTCACATTTCCTACTGTCGATACGTAATATCCTCTCGCCCAAAAATGTCTATCTCCCCACTTGCTCCTATATTCCGGATGTCGGTCAAACAACATCAATGTGCTTTTTCCCTTCAGATATGACATAAACTCTGAAACACATAGTTTCGGTGGAATTGCAATGTACATATGTACATGATCAATACATACTTTTCCATCTGTTAGTGTTACCTATTTCATCTCACACAATTTTTTGATTGTTTCTACTAAATCTCTCTTTGTTTCACCATACATTATTTTTCTTCTAACTTTGGAATAAAAACAATGTGATATGTGCAATTCCAGCGTGTGTGTGTTATACTTTGATTATCCATTTGGATACCTCCTGTGTTTTGATATGGTCTGCGAAACCAATATCATTATAACACGCAAGGTTTTATTTTCTAGCACTCTAGGTAACGCTACGGCTTTGCCTCGGCCCCCATTTCAAATGGGGGATTAACAAAACTTTTCATTTACGGTTCATCCGGGAGCTGTACTACCTCTACAATTGCTTCAATTGTTTCAACCGGAGCATCACTCCATGGATATGCCGCATCATCACAGCCTGCCTGCTCAAGTAATTCTTTTGCATCAGGACCTAATAATTTCTGATATGCATCATACACAGATGCAAGCTTATTCGAAAATTCCACCTGTTCAGAGTTTCCTTTATCAGAAAACCATGATACTGTCTCTTTTTTAATCTCATCTGTGGTCATACTGGTTCCACCCCCCAGTTAAGCAAATGTGCTGCAGTTTTAATAGAATTCATTCCATTTCCGGCTGTTCCTGGCTGAATATCCGAATCAATTTCATCTAATACACCTCTGAATTCTTTATATGACGGCTTCACATCCTGTAATTGATTTTGTTTCTTCGTCTCTGTTTGCTCCATATTATTATCTTCTGCTGTTGCCAGCTCACTATTATCTTCGCTCGTAACGACCTGCTCTGTACTGTTTCCAGTATTAGTCATAGTTTCGGTTTCCTGCTGCCCACATGCGGTCAATGAACATACCATAACTACCATAATCATCAAAAATAACTTATTCTTCATAATTTTTTCTCCTGTCATTCTACATTATTATTCGTTCCATGATGTATAACTGCCCATCTTTATATTCTGCGGTAATGTCACCTCCCATTCTTTCAGTCTCTACTCTCATGAAAACACTCCTAAAACATCTGTATAATTCTCGCAATCTCCATAACTACAATCTTTAGCATCACTCCACCGGACATCACATAAAACCATATCTCACGCATATGCTGTGACTTTGCAATTGGTGTTGCTATTGCTGCAATAATTATGATTGCAGCTCCGACACATCCAACGATGTTTGGAACGCTCACAAGTGAAAATATTCCAGGATTACAGCTTCCATCTATCGTATACTGAATTGTTTTATCCAGTCCGTCTCTTGCAGCTGCAAAGCAGCATATAACAAGACTATATGCCAAAATAAACAGGCTCCTTCTGCCCCAGAAATTAATGTTGCTTCTGTTACTGATTGAGTATCCAACAAACCCAACCAGCGATACAATCATAAGTGTAGTAACTGTTGTTACCATATTCCCAAAATAGAGTTTCATTCTTATCTGACCTCCCATAATATAAATGACGCAGTGCAAAACTGTAATATTACAATCTGCACTGCGTCTTAGCGTCTGGCTTCCTTTACTATAAATTTTTCTGCATCAATCAGGCTTTCTTCTTTACACTTTGGACAAAACAAAGGAAAATTTGTTAATACCGTATCTTTCCTTAATTTTAATCTTGTTTTATTTCCACATTTGGGGCAAAGAATCCATTCCTGATGCTCTGATTCATCGTTCAAATCACTTCACCCTTTCAACTTATCTGCATTTCCTGTAAAAAGTGATCCATATGCTCTTCCAGTAACTTTATCACATAACTTTTGTCTTCT
Source organism: Eubacterium sp. AF22-9 (assembly GCA_003458705.1). Lineage (GTDB taxonomy): Bacteria > Bacillota > Clostridia > Lachnospirales > Lachnospiraceae > Lachnospira. The sequence continues at coordinate 29,521 of QRVH01000003.1, forward strand.
GCTCCATCATATATGCTGTAAAGCAAAAATACAGGTCCATAAAAATCAAGTGCTGTCTGTCTGGCTTTTTCTGCATCACCCAGCATTCCTGAAAACAAAGCTTCCATATAAGCTAATGGTCCGCTTGCAAGATAATTCTGATATAGCTGTGCCATCTGTGGCTCTCTGTACTGTTCCAATGTCAGCATCTTACGAAAACAGCTTGAAAACTCTTCCTCTGTCCAATGAAGGAACTGCACCTTTGTGAACTGCTTAATCTTATCAAATGCCGTTTCTTTATACTCAGCTGTAACCTTTTCCAAATCACCCTCCGGCATTTCATACAGCTTTACTCTCTCAATATCCAATTCATTCATTTTGTCAATAATACTATCCAATATCTCCTGCTTGCTTTTATAATGCTTATATAATGCAGCCTTTGTTACTCCAAGTTTTGAAGCAATATCATTCATGGATGTTCCCATATATCCACTCTGTGCAAATAACTTCAAAGCTTCTTCCAATATTTTTTCCTTTGTGTTCTTTTCCTTGCTTTCCATGTCTATCTCCTAATTTAAATCTGTCATCAAGTTACCTTTTACCTGCTCTGTTACTGCCCCGGCTGCAAGTACTCCAGTTCTTCCTGCAATGTGAAGATTGGTGTTCTTGGTCTTGATTGAAGTATTGGATTCTCTATAGTTTCGCTTGAATCTTGATAGTCCCTTATTCTTCGGCTCTGACTGATGAATGGTGCTTTTTGTTTTTGTCCCTCGCTCCACCATATAGATATTATTCCCCTTGATAGAAGCCTTCTTCGGTTCGTGTGTGTGGATCTCGGCTTTCTGCTTGGTATGGATTACCATCGGTTTGTCATCGACCTTCTTGATTTTCAATTTTCTCACCTCCTTCTTTGTGAAATAAAATAAGCCGCTAGGGAGCAAATCACTCCTTAACGGCTATGTAAAATCATCCAATATTCAATTTTAAAAGCTCCGTAGAACTGCAATTTTCCATTTCATTATATATGGATTATTTATAAATACAACTCATTTTCCTTTCTCAGCGAACAAGCCTTTTTAAGGGCAAGTCCCACAATACCAACCATTACCCCGGATACTTTTCTCGCATTATGCGGGCACTGGCTGACACAACGCATACAGGAAATGCAGCTCTTTGAATCAGCCTTAAAGCTGTGCTGGTCAATCGCTTTTACAGGACAGCTTTCTGCACACAGCCCACACTTAACGCAATCTGCTGTAACTTTAGGAACAAGACCTGCACCGCCACCTTTTTTATAAGGACGATTACCGGGAACAGAGGTAACAGTTCCTTCTTTAACTGAGATTTGTTCTGCAAAGGTTTCAAGCTGTTTTTCATCATCTGCATCCGGTCTACCTGCGGCATACTGATGCATAATTGAATGTTCCGCTACGGCTGCAACTGCAGCAATAACATCAAATCCGCATTCTTTTGCAACATCCTCCATCTGGACAAGGGTATCTTCATAGGCTCTGTTGCCATACACACAAACTATGGTGCACTTTGCCCCGTTTCCGGATATTTTCTTAAATCTCTCAATTGCTACTTCCGGAGCAAGACCTCCATACGAAGGCATAGCTATTAAGGCTCTATCATCAGAATTGAACTGACACTCTGAAAAATCTTTATCAGCTTTTGTAAGGTCAATACATTCCACACCATTCCAATTTTTCGTTAAGATATCTGCAACTTTGGCAGTGCCTCCTGTGGGACTGAAAACAATCTTTACATTCATAATAACATTTCCTTTCATCTATATGGATTTTTGTTCACGCATAAGAATCGCATCGATACAATCTCCCAGTGTTTGCTCCTGCATTTTCATTGCCATCTCCTGCTCCAAGGTTTTGAACATATCTCCAAGAACCTGCTGGATATGCCTTCCGACAATACACTGGTCATTTGGATTCTGGTGAATGTCAAACAATGTCAAGTTCTGTTCACAGACCTCTTGGTAAATTTGAAGAAGCGATAACGTATCCGCATCCGAATTCATCCGAAAACCTCGGATTCCTCTGTGAGCAGATATGATTCCGGCATTTCTAAGAGAAGTCAGAATTTTACGAACGTAACTTGGATTCACTCCTGCGCTAGCTGCAATCTGTTCAGATGTTAGTGGAATATCCGATTTTGCTATCAATATTAAAGAATGAACAGCAACCGAAAATCTTGTATCCATTTGCTTTTCTCCTAAAAAATAAGTATCACTTACTGATACTTATTTTACACATTTTCATTTGTTTTGTCGACCCATAGATGTCGAATCTTTATCTCCATCATTTGTGCCTAAACAGAGAATGCCCATAAATAACGACCACTATTATCACAACTATCTCAGCAAACTTCAAAGTTTACTCTTCGTACCAATCTCTCCACAAAACTGAGAGTTATAGTGCTATCTTTTTCCATTTTCTAATCTTAGTTCTAAAGGTTCCGAATGGTGCAACCGTGTTAACATGTATAAACTTGTATACTTCCCAGACCGCTGTCTTAGTTGCTTCGTCAGCCCATTTTCTCATATGTGGTTTAAATAATTCTTCCTCACTTAGCAAATCGATCATTGCATAAATAGAATTAATATTATCATTCAACATATCTTTCAACTCCTGCAGTGACAGATACGCATATGTATCTGTGAACCATTGATATAATTCACCAAGCTGATTCCATTTAAAATCATCTGAAGGAGTTTTGACATGAAGACCTTTTCTTTCATCTGCTTCCCATTTAAGGACGAGCGTTGTCCATCCAACTTGGTAAGCGAGATTTTCTGCCGGAGTTCGATCAACTTCATCAACCCTCTTATCCTTTAAAGATTCTGGAATATCATTAAATTCAAAAATATACTTTGCAAAGCTTTTATTTATCTCTTTTTTAAGTTCGTCTTTATTCTCGTATGTTCTCAATAGTCTATTTCTCCAAACTTCGATTTTATTATCAGATTTTTCGTAGTTTTCTTTTATTTAACTTTTCAAGTTCCTCAAGACTATATCTTCTCAAATAATCTTTGCATTTTATCCCCATTCTAAATGCATCCATACATAGGAAGTCATCAAATCTGACTCCATGTTCCTTATCATTCAGATCTTCTACACTACGAAGCTTTATGCCTTGCTCTTCACAAATCTGATATAATTCCTGCAGCGTTGCCTGCCCCATAGACAGCATTTTATATCACAATACCATTACAATGATCAATCTCATGCTGAATTATCTGTGCCGTCCAGCCGGAATATTTCCCATGCTGCTTTTTAAAGCTCTGGTCAAGGTAATCCACCTCAATCTCCTGATATCTTTTGCATGGACGGACACCTTCCAATGAAAGACATCCTTCCTCTGTCTGATATGCTCCTGACTTCTTTGTAATCACTGGATTAATCATTGCAAACTGAAATGGTCCTGCTGCCACAACAATAATATTCTTCTTAACACCTATCATATTTGCAGCCATTCCAACACAATGGTCAAGATTGGCTCGCAGTGTGTCTAGCAAATCTGTTACCACCTGCTTATCTACTTCTGTCGCATCCACCGATTTCTGTGCAAGAAATAATGGATCTTTTACTATTTTCTTTACCATTAGTTCCATCCTTTCCAAACATCCGGCTGATATCCAAGTGTAGACTGCTTTCCGTTTCTTACTACAGGAGTTTTGATTACCTGTGGATTCTCAAGCACCTTTTCCAGCTTGTCCTCATCAGCAGTATATTTAATGAGTACAAGCAGGTCTTTATCTTTTCCATCCCAGTTAACCATATTTTCTAATCCACCATTTGCCTGATATTCAATTTTAAAAGCTCCGTAGAACTGGTATTTGTCTTTATCTTATTTATCAAAATACTTATCACAGTATTCAAGTGATAGATTGATAAACTCCTGCAATTTATCAATATCATTATACATTCCATGGTTCGATTTTGGAAATTCAACATAATCGTATGGCACACAATTCTCTTTCAATGCATCTATTAAAGGGTATTTAAGCTGAGTCGGCACACAATGGTCGATTAGTCCATACCCCATCAAGGTCGGCACCGAGTTTGCATCCACCAAATATGTAGGCGAAACAGAGTAAATATACGGAAGATACTCTTTTGATGCCATCATTTCATCTGTAATTCTAACCCCTGTCATCATGGTTGCAAAATCCGCATCTGTGGTTATATGGTCTATCGATTTCAGCAAACTCCAATCGGATGGCTCAAATGAAGCAGGCCCTGCGAGTTGAAAGACAAACTTTACTGGGATTGCAGAAATGTCAGCATTTTTATATGCATAGTTCATCGCAAGTGTTCCACCTGCTGACACCCCACAGGTAGCCATTTGTGTTAAATCAATTCCAAGCTGCGATGCCTGCTCCTTGATTGCGGCAACACAACTTAGAATTTCTTCATTCATTAACTCAAGACTAGCGTTGAGTAATTCTTCTTCACTTTTTTTCTTCTTTGATTGCAATGTATAATCAACCGTTGCTGTTACGTATCCTTTTGACGTATAATATTTGCACCACGCATCGCCATCTTCTTTGCTCCCGGAATTAAAACTTCCTCCATGTATATAAAGAATCAGGCATTTTGACTCTGGCGTATCAAGATTTTTCGGCACATACAAATCATATTTGTGGTCGCTCGGATTTTCATAATCAAGATTTTCATACACACATCCTACTGTATCATTCCATTCAACCTGGATAAGCTTCATCGGTAAAGACCCAAGATGTCGAATGTTGATGAGCATACCCACAATAAAGGATACAACAAACAGAAAAATCAACATACCTATTTTACGATTTTTATTTGTACTGAACATGACATTTCTCCTTATATGATGTGGTCTAAAACAAGTTTTCCAGTAATACCACCAAGTATTACACCGGCGATAATAACTGCACAACTAAGGAGAACCCATGCTAAAATTTGTTTCTGTTTTGTATTCATACTTATTTATCTCCTCAATTTCAGATTGTCATTTCTGCAATACTATCACTTAATTGTCATCAAGCTTCTTTGACAAATTCCGATTTGCAAAACACATTCTTTTTTACATAGGCACAGTATACCACATTTTCTGTGCCTATGCGATATCATCTAATGCTTATTCCTATATGAACTCATCTTCTCTACAGTGACCTCCGGATAAAAGTAAGTAAGAATCGTTGCTTTCGGAACTCCTGCGGCAAGTGCTTTTTTCACCTCTTCTTTCTGCTCCGGTGTATATGACCAATGCAGCATTCTGTTTGTGATGGTATCCTCCCACTTAGGCTTTTCCCTCTCAGGATTCCTTACAGGCTTAGCTCCAGTACTTCCATTAGACGCATTGGCACTGTCTGCAGCATCAGACTTCTGAGATTCATCAACATACTCAAGCTCATTTGCCTGCCCCCTGTCAATCTTTGCTTTCTGCTCTGCTTCATCGGGTGTAAACAGTTCTCTTCCTAATACATCATAGTTTCTTGAAGAGCTTCCCTGTCTGCCCTTTGTCTCTCCGCTTGACTTCTTATCAATCGTCCCTTTGCCCAAAAGCTCCGAGACATACTTGTGTGTACTCTGCTCGTTGCCACCAAGATAGATGAACGTATCGCAGTTGCCGGGAATTGTCTCCCAAGTATCTTTGAAAAGTGCCTTTAACTGGGCAAAGTTCTGAATGATGATAATACTTGAAATCTCACGGCTTCGCATTGTCGATAACAGCGAACAGAAGTCATCGGGCAATGCGACATTCGCAAATTCGTCTAACATAAATGTCACATGGATGGCTTACATCTTTCTTCCTTCTGCTTCTATTCGTTTTTATTTATCTGTGACATCGAAACTCGTAATAGTCTGTGCCGCCTGTCGTGTAAACTCCATCATAACTGATGTAGAATACCGGATCTGTTTCCAAAAGTAACATACTTGCAATATATTCTGCGATTGCATCCTCAGAGGATAACCGCTGTCCATCAATGGTACTTGCTTTGTTGAGGTCTGTCTCTACAAACACACTATAATAAGAGCCTTCCATACCATCGTAAGGATAATACTCATTGCACTCTTCCTGCGTGATACTGCCATAATTCAAATGGTTCTGTAAATTCTGCTGTGGTAATCATCCCTCCTGCCTGACACTTTGCTGTTGCAAGTGACACGACATTCTGTGGACTGTATGCCACGGATACAGGCTGTGGATTGCTCACATTGTCTTTCGTACTGTCTGTAGTCTGACCACCATTACCTGCATTACTCTGATTTCCACCAGCTTCCTTATTACCACTTGCAGGAGCTTTCTTTTCCGGCTCATCATTCTGCTCTGACTTTTCTTCCTGCTTTGAAGCAGTTTCATTATCAGCGGACCGGTTATCTGCCTTATCAGTCTTCTCTTCTGAATCTTTAGCATCGGCAATATCTTTGTCTGTCTCTTCACTTCCAGCTTCGGTTGTGACCTCTGTGACAGCTTCCGTTGCTATTTCTGCTTCCTCAGTTGGCTTTACGCTTTCCGTCTGTTTCTCTGTCTGATTATCAGCCTTTTCCTTACCACCATTACAGGCAGCCATTGAAAAGACCAGTACTGCGGATAATAAGATAATACTTATCTTCTTCATAGTAATCACCCATCCCTTCTCCGCAAGAGTGACGGGCTTTGTGTTCCGTGCCATCCACCCTTGCGGTGAACTATTTATCTGTAATGCACGGGACACATAGGACTGTCCCGTATTCTGTGCATCGTGAACTACCACTAAGCTAAAGCTTACTGGTAGTTCACCATTGTTGATGGCTTAAATGCAAGATATATGTATACAGTTTGTGTATTTTCATATTCTTCTGATATTGAAACCGGTTCTGAACCAGATACATCTATTGATGTCCAGATGAAGCTCATACGCACTTTAGCTGATATGATTGAACAGAATAATCCATATTATAATAATAAGCTGTCAGATAACACATCATTATATGGTGGTGTCGGATATGCGGTCTCAAGCCTTTCTGAATTAAAAAAAGCTATATACAGGCTTATCAGACTCTGCATATAGCTAAATGTAACATTTTAAAAGACATGATTCTTCATTACAACCAGATTTCTCTCTTCAGAATGATTGATATTAATAATCAGTACCTGCTTAAATGTGTCGTAAGTGATTATCTGGGCTCTCTCCCAAAGCATCCCAAACTCATGACTTCATTTCTTACATATCTTGATAATGATAGAAATATGAACCAAACTGCAAAAGAACTGTTCATCCATGTCAACAGTGTTAAGTATCGTTTACAGCAGATATATAATATCCTTCAAATCCAGCTTAACACGTCGTACGACTGGCTGCAAATTCAACTGGCTGCAATCCTTTACAGATATTTACTCAATAACAAGTAATAAAGCCATCTTGAACTTCTCATCTGCTGTGACACTGTGAAGTCCGTTTTTTTCAAAGCGGAAGTTCTCGCCAGCATTGATTACATAATCCTTGCCCTCGTATCCGATAGTTGCCTTTCCTTCAAGTGCAAATATAATTGCATTGCCTGGTGCACGGTGTGGTGTAAGACCTGTTCCTGCATCAAATGCCATAAGGACAAACTTCATTGAAGGGTTGCTTGCAACATCAAGATTGCTTATGCTTCCATCCTCATACTGGATAAGGTCCTTAAGTTTCATTACTTCGCCTGCTTTAACTAAATTGTTCATTGTAATCTCCTTTTTAATAATTATTTCTGTATATACCGCTCCAGATTCGCTATCAACACCACAAAGTGTTCCACCTGGTACAATAAGCATATCACCATCAGTAAAACTCTGTCTGGCTGCATCCTCACCTGTAATAAATGATGCATCACCCTCAGCTCCGATGTAAACAGAAGTCGTATCGTAACGCTCCTGACTGATAGATGTTCCTGCCCCCAGTGCAAAAAAATGTGATAACATTTTCTTTACCAAGCTTAGTATCTCTTGATATTGTCATACCATCTCTTGCCGGTCTGACTCCCGCAACTGTGAACACACCATCTAATGCATTGGAAGAACTCATATGTTCATACCCTCCTTTAATGATAACACGATATGTTACTATATCATATCGACAATATTATAGCCAACAAAAATATTACATTTTATGCATATTTATCAACCTTTCATGCCAGTGATACAGGAATTATACTTCTTATCATCTTATTCTGATATATAATCTCATCCACAACCACGTTAACATCAAATGACCTTGATATATTCTGTTCGTTCAATATATCTCCTGTCTTTCCATAGAAACGCTCGCCGCTATGGTTCATCATAAATGCTTCTGATGTCTGTGGGGCTTACAGGTGCTGATGCACTCAGTCTGCACACTGCGCTTGATGGTTCTGCATTCACTGAGACTGTGCCAGCTATAGTAGAAGGCGTTAAATTATACAGGAAGCTTTTCTGTATTTAAGAGGTGATACCCCATACATTTTCTTGAAGCTGCGTATAAAGTAGCTCACATTCTGATATCCACTGCACATTGCAACCTCTGTAACGGAAGTTGCTGATTCCTCCAATAGCTGTCTAGCATGCTCCAGCCTGAGATGATTGATATACTGCGACAGAGTAATATGAAAATGCTCTTTAAAGTAGCGTGATATGTATTTTTCTGACAAATGAAACTGTGCACCAAATTCCTTCAGTGAAATTTCCCTTTTATAGTTTTGCCGGATATACGTTATCATTTCTTTTTCTATTGTGTTGGTGCCATTTGTGCCATTTTCCAGTATCAGATTATTGCTCCACATTTTCTGGATGAATTTGATGAGAGTTATTTTGGTTTCAAATTGCGCCTCTATATTTGCAGCATCTGTGTTTTCTGCGTTTTTCCCTGATATCTGTGCATTTATCTCTATCAGCCGCTCGCATATATCTGCTGCTGTATCATTTATCTGAGGACTAATCATAAGTCTGCCTCGTTTGAGAGGGGATAGGATTGATTTTTCCATGAGATCATCCGTCTGAAATGATATATATTCAAGAGGAAACAAAAATGTGTAATAATCTGCATCTCCTGTCGGCGAGCCCATGAAATGCAGACTGCCCGGAGATACCACAAATGTATCCTTTGGGCTTCCTATATAGTTTTCACCTGATATGGTCACATGCAGCTTGCCCTGCTTTACATATATAATTTCCAGCTCATCATGCCAGTGTACCGGAATCTGGAATGCACGCTTTACATCACTGATATGATATTGACTGAACGGATTTTCCGGTGTGCCGTGTGGCCGGTTTTCTTTTAATTCAAAATACATTTTTCTACATATTCCCTAGTCTCTTTTAATTCCCATCCGGTTTGTTTGCTGTAATAATTACATATCAACTGTTCTATATTTTAACATATTGCATGCATAAGGTGTGCATTTTTTTATTTGTTCTCTAGGATTTAGTAATAGATAAAGTAGAAATAGTACAATTTTTCCTTGAAATAATACAAGAATTATTTGTGATAATGTAATATATTGATACATGCAAGCTTCTCTTCTTTATATCTTCCTCTCCCAAATGAAGCTTATAACGAGAAGTTTGCTTTCATTCTGTTAATATCACAAGGTATACATACATTATAAATGAGGTAAAATCTATATGCAGGTTCAAAGAAAAACACTTACACAGCTTTCCATTCCAATATGCTTCGAAACACTTTTTTACATGCTGGCAGGCATGGTTGACACTCTTATGCTGTCATCCGTGAGCGACCAGGCGGTTGGTGCTGTCGGCACGGCAAATACATACATCTCCGTTTTCATCATCATGTTTGGTGTCATCTCAAGCGGTATGGTTGCTGTCATGACGCAGAATATCGGTGCCGGAAAACCGGGTATAGCATATCAGGCAAGGCAGCTTGGGCTTATATTTAACGCTGTAATAGGTGTGCTCATGGCTGTTTTTCTGGCTGTTTTTTCCGAAAATATTCTCAAAATGGTCAGCATTGCACCGGCGCTTTTTGATTCGGCAAATACTTATCTGCGCATTGTTGGAGGTGCCTGCTTTTTAAATGCTCTCATACCGATTTATTCAAGCTACCTGAGAGTTTTCGGCTACACAAAGCAGTCACTTTGGGCATCAATTATTGGAAATGTCATTAACTTTATACTTAACGCTGTTTTTCTCTTTGTAATGCACTGGGGCGTTATGGGTGTTGCCACTGCAACGGTTATCTCACGTATTGTCAATCTGATTATTGTTGCCACAATGGGCGCTGTGCTCATCAAGGCAAAGAACAGTCCTGAGCGCATAGCTCCCGGAAAAATTCTCGGACAGATTATAAAGATTGGCTTTCCGTCTGCCTGTGAAACCGCACTTTACAATATCGCCATGACTCTTGTAGTGCGTTTCATGAACCAGATGGATGCTGACGGAATAAACGTCACAGCGCGTTCCTATGCCTCACAGATTGCTAACTTTTCGTACTGTATCGGTGCTGCCTTAGCTCAGGCAAATGCCATTCTGACCGGCTGGCATATCGGTGCAAAGGAGTATGACGAATGCGATAAGGGCACTCGCAAGGCCGCTATCTATGGTGTGATTACGGCATCCTGCCTTTCTATCACATTTGCGCTTTTGGGTAACTACATTGTGCGAATCTTCACGAATGATGTACAGATGATAAACCTAGTCACAAAGCTTCTCGCCATTGATGTTGTGCTGGAGCTTGGAAGAGTCACCAATCTGGTCTATGGTCAGGCACTGAAGACAAGCGGTGATGCCGTTTTCCCGGTTGTCATTGGTGCCGTTTTCATGTACCTTGCGGCGGTCGGCGGAACATACTTCTTCGGACTGCATCTGGGGCTTCTCGCAGTCGGTGCTTACATCGGACTCGCAAGTGACGAGTGCATCAGGGCTGTCGGCATGGTGCTGCGCTGGAAGAGCGGAAAGTGGAAGAACAAGGGACTGGTTGATTAGAATATTCGGTGCTTTGTGCTGTGTTTCGATTTGTGAAACCGATTCAAAAGTCAAGTTCCTCTTAAAAATTAAATGTTTCTGGGTCAGAACCGTGTTTTTCGTTCTTGTTAAGCTTATTTATGGCGTTCATATCATCCTCAGACAATTCAAAATCAAACACGTCAAAATTAGAAATAATTCTTTCCTGATGCGTTGACTTTGGAAGTACAATTATTCCTCTCTGAAGCTCCCATCTTAAAACAATCTGTGCAGGTGTCTTACCATACTTGTCAGCCAGTGCAATAATCACCTCATTTTCAAGTGTTCCTGCTCCGTTGCCTCCAAGTGGGCTGTAGGCTTCTATTGCAATACCATTCTTCTTAGCATATTCAACATTTTCAATATTAGCATAATAAGGATGAATCTCAATCTGGTTAACCGCTGGTACAACTGTCCAGTTTTCACTGAGAGTCTCAAGATGGTGAACATTGAAGTTACTTACACCGATTGCCTTGATTTTGCCAGCCTTGTACAGGTCCTCCATATCTGCCCACGCCTTCTCATATCCTTTAGCTGGCCAGTGAATCAGGTACAAGTCTATGTAATCAAGTCCCATGTCTTCCAAGGTCTGTAAAAATGCTTCTTTAGTTCTTCCCTGTCTAATATCCTCATTCCAAAGCTTAGTTGTAACAAATATATCCCTTCTGTCAACGACACTCATACGTATGCCTTCGCCTACGCTTTTTTCATTGCCGTAAACCTTAGCTGTATCAATATGTCTGTATCCAGCCTCAATCGCCCACTTTACTGCATTAGCTGTATCAGCTCCGTCTGGTGTTCTAAAAACACCAAGACCTATCTGTGGAATTTTAACTCCATTATTTAATGTAATATAATTCATATAATTCAAATCTCCTTTATCTGTTTTCTTTCATTTTACACCATGTAAACGTTCCACTTCAATTATAATATTGAGTCCTCTTACCTCAAAATTGATATGAAAAAATAGGACTTAAATCATTCAAGCCCTTGTTTTATAAGGTTTCTCTTGATTTAGTCCTATTTTAACGTATGCCCCTTTTATAATTAAAGGATATCTGTGAGCATTATTTTTCCATTCATTTAAAAATAAATCTGCTTATCTGGTTAAATATCCAATATAATTAATCTCCATATATTTTATGGTTATATTATACACCGTTTTACATTTTTATGAGGAAATCCATAATTATACTCTTAGCATTCTGTATCCTATACCGATATGCGTCTGTATATACTGCGGGGAATTGACATCTTTTTCAATTTTCTTTCTTAATGTTGCCATAAATACTCTAAGTGATGCCAGATCATTTTCCCATGAACTGCCCCATATATTCTTAGTAATATAAGTGTAAGTCAGCACTCTTCCGACATTTCTTGATAATAATATGAGAAGCTTATATTCAATAGGTGTAAGATGCAGCTCCTCTCCATTCAGATATGCACAGCCAGCCGCATAATCAATTTTTAAATCTCCATTCTCGAATACACTTGTATTCTGAGTCATATCCGTCTGCATAAGCGACAGTCTTCTTACTGTTACACGTAATCTTGCAAGAAGCTCATCTACTGAAAACGGCTTTGTAAGATAATCGTCTGCCCCTGCATCAAGTGCTTCTATCTTATCCGCATCTTCAGTTCTTGCGCTTATAACAATTATTGGTGTATTAGTCCATGTTCTTATCTTTTTTATAACTTCCACCCCATCTATATCAGGAAGACCTAAGTCTAGCAGAATTATATCAGGATTATGTGATGCGGTCTGTGAAATAGCACTCTCTCCATTCACAGCAGTTAAATACCTGTAATTATTAGTTTTTAATGTTGTTGTTATGAGATTTCTTATTGGTGAATCATCCTCAACTACAAGAACCTGTGTTTTATTCATTTAAATGTACCTCACTTAAACTGCAGTTGAATTCAAAAATGCATCCATGTGGTGTATTATCCCTTAATTCCAGTTCACTTCCATGTGCATTTATAATAGTTTTACATAAAGATAACCCAAGTCCGAGACTTCTTCTGTTATCTGCGATTTCATTGTTACAGGTAAAAAATGTATCAAATACATTTTCTTTCATGTCATCAGGTATTCCCGCGCCATTATCTTCAATGGATATAATTACATATCTGCCTTCTTTTCTTGCTTTAATATATATATCAGAGCCTTCCTGTGTATACTTTATCGCATTATCGACTATATTAATAATAACCTGTATTATAAGTCTGGCGTCCATTTTCACAAGAATCAGTTCTTTGCCGCAATCCACATGTATTTTATGTTCACAGCTTTTTCTGTTGATATGTTTTAACGCTTCAGCAATAACTTCATCTATCAGCTGGTCAGACATATTAAGAGTTACTGTTCCATCCTCAAATCTTGTTACAAACAATATATTCTCTACAAGACTGATTAACCATTCTGAATCATCATATATATCTGTAAATATCTGCTCTCTCGTATCATTATCAAGCTTATCATAATTGTACATAAGATTATTGGCATTACCTGATATTGATGTGAGTGGTGTTCTTAAATCGTGTGAAATCGTCCTTAAAAGATTAGCCCTTAACTGTAGTGTCTTTTCCCTGTAAGCAGCCTGTTCTGACATACGAACATGTTTTTTCAGTTTAGATGCCAAAGTTCCTGTAAGCATTGACGCAGCAAGCATAATAACACATGTGAGCGGATATCCTGTGTCATATGTATGAAAAGTAAATCTTGGTTCTGTCAGGAAGAAATTCATCAGAACAACACTTACAAGCGAACCCGCCACACTCCAGATATATCCATTAGTGAATATCGAAAGCAAAAGCACGCACAGAAGATATACCATAGTAACATTTGATTCTGTAAATCCAATATATATAAGCAGCATTCCTATTACTGTTGCAATGCTTAAATAGCCTATTGTTATTAAGAATTCTTTTACAAGTTTTTTCAATGTCTTTTCCGTTATAATTACCACCTTATTTTATTTTGTATATAATAACACATTTTCAATTTAATAATCTCTTTTTTTCGTTATCATCACTTTCATTCAATACAGCATTCATTGTATCTTTGTCATTGGTTCTTCTTGTTCTGTTCATAAATCCGTCTATTTTATTCATAACATACCATCCTGCTGCCATAAATAATAATATCACAACTATCAGTATTATTATAATTAATCCCGTCTTCATGCTCATGCCCCCTAATCTTAAACCTTAAAGCATTTTTTCAGATTTTTATAATCTCCTAACACAAGTAATGTAATATCTTCTGTAAGTACAATATCTGGTTCAACATTTACATTTATTGAGTCATTATGCTTTATAGCCATTATGTTTACTCCATATTTTTTTCTTATATCAAGTTCAATAATACTTTTTCCTAACCACGACTCAGGAACTTCCACTTCAAGAATTGCATGAGTATTATCCAGTTGTATTAAATCAAGAATATGGTCCGCAGTATAGCGTACTGCAGCCCACTTTGCTTCGTGTTTTTCAGGATATACAACCGCATCTGCACCATTACGCAGCAGGAATTTTTCCTGTACATCCCGCTCAGCTCTTGATACCACATATCTGGCGCCAAGTTCCTTTAACAGCGATGTTGTTTCCAGCGAATTCTGAAAACTGTCACCAATTGTCACCATACACACATCAAAATTTCCAACACCTAATGATTTTAAAAATTCAGCATTCGTGCTGTCTCCAATCTGTGCATTTGTGACTATATTCATAACATCGTTAATTCTGGTCTCATCAATATCAACTGCCATCACCTGATGTCCAAGCTGATTAAGCTGCATAGCCATATGTTTTCCAAATCTTCCGGCTCCTATAAGTAATACATTCTTTTTCATATTGTGCTCCTATCCTATATTAATCTTTTCTTCAGGAAATTTTGAATAGCTGTTTCCATTTCCAGAAAAAGCAGCATATATTAAAGTAAGACCACCAACTCTGCCCATAAACATAAGAATAATAAGAACAATTCTTGACAATATTCCAAGCTGTGGAGTAATACCTAATGTCAATCCGACCGTACCTACTGCTGATGCTGTTTCAAAAAGACATTTTCCTATTGAAATTCCATCTGTGACATTTATAATAAATGCGCCTGTAACAAATAATGTAATGTACATCATAGCTATTGTAGCTGCATTTTTAACTGTATCGTTATCTATTCTTCTTTCAAAAAAATGAATATTCTTATTCCTCTTAAATGTTGCAACCATGTTTCCCATAAGAACTGCAAATGTAGTTGTTTTCATACCACCTGCTGTTGAACCTGGTGAACCACCTATAAGCATAAGAATTATCATAATCATTACAGATGCCTGTTTCATTGCATTAAGGTCAACCGTATTAAATCCAGCAGTCCTTAATGTCACTGATTGAAAAAGCGCCTTAAATACAGGCATTCTCTCGCTTCCAGTCATCATATCATTTATCATAAATATAATTGCAGGTACTGTTATAAGAACGGCTGTTGTAACAATTATTAATTTGCTCTGCATCTTATATCTTTTAAAATGATACTTATTATTCTTAATATCTTCCCACGTAACAAATCCAATTCCACCTATCACAATAAGAAGCATCAATGTAATATTAATAACAGGATTACAGGCATATGTCGTCATTGAAGCAAATTGATTATCCGCTGTTCCTAGCACATCAAATCCTGCATTACAGAATGCTGATATTGAATGAAATATTGCAAACCAGATTCCTTTCAATCCATAATCCCGGCAGAATACCGGCATCATAAGCAATGCTCCTGATAATTCTATAATGAATGTTCCTTTTAATATAAATCCAGTAAGTCTGACTACTCCTCCAACCACCGGTGCTGACACAGATTCCTGCATAAAGCTTCTCTGCATTAAAGACACTTTCTTTCCTGACAATAAAGAAAATGCAATGGCAACAGTAATTACGCCAAGTCCTCCTATCTGTATAAGCGTAATTATTACAAGCTGCCCAAATGAAGACCAGTAACTTCCTGTATCCAGTACTACTAATCCGGTTACACATACCGCTGATGTAGAAGTAAATAATGCATCACTAAACGGTGTTACACAGCCACTGGCTGATGAAACCGGCAGCATAAGAAGCAATGCTCCTAATATGATTAATCCACCAAATCCAATTGTTATAACCCGGAATGATGACAAATGTTTTCTTATCCTGTTGTCAAACATAAAAAATTCCCCTTTTCTAACATAATTGAAATCTACCAGAATTATGTTAAAAAAGGGGTTAAGCATTTTTATATGATATTAAGATTATATTAAGATTATTATCTCTCCCGAATCATGATAATCAGAAGATAAGCTGCTCCGAATACAACTATGCTTCCAGCCATAATTAAATACATCTGTGGCACGCCAACGACATGTCCCCTGAATACAGGATTACAGTCGAGAGTGTTCCTTATGACTGTGACCGCTTCTGGCGGAAGCCTGTGTCTGCCATCTCTTTATACACTCCGTTTAGCATATGGTTCTTAACCAGAGAAGTTCCGTATGTACCCGGAAGGTAGGACAATGCTTTCTGCAGCCCTGAACTAAAATTAGATATCGGCATGTATGCACCACACACAAATCCATACCCTGCACTTACAATAGTTCCAACCGCCGACAACTGCCCCTGCGTCTTTAGCGGATAGCTTACAATGCTTGAAAGCGTGCTTCCAAATAACACCAGCAGAATCATATCCAATATAACAAATATTACATCTGATGCACTCATATACCAGCCCATCTTCAATATGTAAAGCAGGCATAATGCAAGTGCTGTGCCATTAACCATAAGCGAATTAAGTACTGTTGATAAGAAATATCCTATATAAATCTTTGTTTTGCTTACAGGCGAAACATCAAAATCTTTTCTTGCTCCGCTGGCTCTGTCCTGAACCATCGTAAGATTGACGCAGAATGTAACAGTTACACAGCTTACTGCAAGAAGTGCCGCAGCTAACTGTGCTGCCACTGTGCCGTTAATTATTTTGTCTGGTAAATCAATCATGTCCTTAGTTGCAGAAACAAAAGAATCTTTGTATACATTTGCTAAAAATGTTGCATACAAAACGATAAGAATTACAGGAGTTATCATTGATGAGAATAACATTCCTTTGTCCTTAAAAAAGAGTTTTCTGTTTCTGCTTACAAGTGCGGTTATCTCTTTCATCACTGACCACCTCCCAATATTTTCCCAGTCACAGCAAGAAATACATCATCCATACCGCCTTTTACAACTTCATAATCACGGAATATCTCCTGATGTTTCACAATCATTTTCGTAGCTTCAAGTGTGTTCTTAACCTGAATCCTGTAACCATCACGGATTGCTTTGTACTCTGTTTTCAAAGCTTTAATCTCATCCTCTGTAACTCCATACAAAGATATCGTATCATGAACATATTCGTTCTTTAATTCCAAAGGTGTTCCCTCTGCCACGATGCTTCCCTTATCAAGAATCACAACATATCCGGCACTTGCCGCCTCCTCCATGTAATGAGTTGTAAGGAATACCGTCATGTTCTCCTCTGTACGAAGTCTCTCAATAATATTCCATATAAGAAGCCTTGTCTGCGGGTCAAGTCCCGTCGTCGGCTCATCAAGAATCAGTATCTCCGGTCTGTGAATCAGCGCCCTTGCAATATCAATTCTTCTTCTCTGTCCGCCTGACAGCTTACCAACCGGTCTGTTAATGTAATCCCCGAAATCAAGTATCTCCACCAGTTCTGCCAGTCTTTTTTCAAATGCATTTCCAGTAATTCCATACAACGCCGCCCTGCTTTTGAGATTCTCCTTAACTGTAAGAGGTTTATCAAGAACACTGTCCTGAAACACAACTCCCAGCAGCCTCTTTGTTTCACTGCCTGCCCTGTCTGCTTCTTTATCCTTAATCCACACATTTCCGCTGTCCTTGCGTAACTGCCCGCATATAATAGAAATCGTTGTGCTTTTTCCAGCACCATTTACACCTAAAAATGCAAACAATTCTCCCTTCTTTACGCGGAAACTTAAGTCATTAACTGCCTTCACATCGCCAAAACATTTATTCAGATGTTCTATCTTAATAATATCCGACATACGCCCCTCCTTATTGAGAATTACTTCATGTATTTATTAATCCATTTTACCACATCCAGCTTGCCATTACCGCAATATTCATATATATACTTTTTCCATCCCCATGTCTATACGCTTACTACTAAGTTGCATTATAAGCATGCCAAGTTGCATTTGAACATAAAAAAAGACATTGTATTCCAAATAATCCATATCCGGATATACAATGCCCTTTTGTTCTTTAAAATCTTTGTTATTCGCTCATACAATATTTTAATATTCTATATTAATTCCTGAAATCAATATTTCCATATATTACTTTTTTCAAATATTTTCCCACATTCAGGACTAATCTCATAATAAATAGCTTGATAACCATTCTCATCTTTTTGACCTAAATCACTGTTAAACACAATCACCCACTTTGAATCTATCTTAGCTATACCATAGATAGAATTATCCGTACCCACAGGGCAATCTTCATACCCAAGTACAAAATGTTTCCATCTTTTCTGCTCCTCTTTGTTATTAGAAATATAATAATATGTTCCATCATTATATTTCGTTGTCAAAATTTCGTTAAACGCTTCAAGTATTTCTTTATCTTCTATTCTTTGTCCATCTACATAAACACAATTGACTTTTCCGCCAGTTGGTATTTGATAATTTTCTTTAACTATATATTGTTCCCCTGTAAATGATTTTAATAATAAAAAAAGTATGACTTCTTATCCTCATCTATCTCATATACATCTATATATTGTTCCCCTGTAAATGATTTTAATAATAAAAAAAGTATGACTTCTTATCCTCATCTATCTCATATACATCCCAGTTATCAATCTCTGCAATTTTCTTTTTCTTTCCAGTCGTCATAAATGCTTGATATATATATTTCTGATCTGCTATTCTGACCATCCCCGCCAATACTTCTCCGTCCTTAATTATTGATTGTGCTTTAAAATACTTATATCCAATAAATAATAGTGCAAAGAATACCAGCATACATACAAAATATTTTATTCTTTTATTTAACATAACATTCCCCATCAAATTTTTCATCATCCCCTTCAAATCTCTTCTCTATTTTTCAGAATAAATCCAGCATATTATCCAGATATATCTCTTCTCTCACATGTATCTGATACTCCGGCTTCGTCATATAATACAACAGAAATTCCAGCACCAGCACACTTCCAAGTCCGCGTCCTTCAATCTTAAAATTAGAAAATCCCATCGGCATATATGTATTCCTTATATCATCAACACTGATAAATGCCGGATTCTCCATTGCCTTAGAAAACCGGTATCCACTCTGTGAATCCGGTGCAACGCATACATGATCTGGACAGTCCTCACCAAGATTCTGACGGCTCACAATCTCATAACAGTTCTTTCTGTCGTAACATCCGAACCAGCAACACTCATTACACAGGAATTCCACCTTATCTTTTTCTTTATCTGTAAGCTTCACCAGCTTGTCAAATACTTTATTCAGCCTGAAATCCGGCACTACATACTGGAAATCTTCTCTTTTTACTTCATTCAGAAAATCATTAAAATCCGTCAACACCTTCGTTGTCGATGAGACAAGATAAAGATTCGGATAATGCTTCTTGATATACCCGGCAAGAAGGTCTGAATGTACAATCACGCCATTGCTGACTGCATTCCTCATGCCTTCGCTTTCATTAAGTGCCTTACATAACGCATTACATTTTTCATCAGCTAAATGTTCTTCGCGAAGCAGTGAATTGCTGAATGTCAGCCTTGCCGATATCCCATATTCACTCATCAGATTCATAACTTCCTGCACACCATGTTCACCGGAACCGATTCGTCCGCCGCCCCAGATACAGTCTGCAGGCGCACCATATATTGAACCAATCCCGCACCAGTCATAGAAATACTCTCTGTGCTCCCGATATATCGGCAAAAATGCTTCATACAACTCATAGAATTCAAACAGCCCCGGAAGATGGTAATATGCCTTCTTTATACTATTCATATAATGTATCTCCCTTCCTGCTGTCTACAATCCCATAATTTCATATATATACTTCATATCCATATTTTCACGGATTGCATCTGCCAGCTTGTCATACTCTCTCTGCTTATATTCTTCAAAACTCATGTCTGAACCGCCGTGTGTCGCAATCCCACATCTTTTACCAAGCATATTTATAAAACCGTCACAGAATTCTTTCTCATCAAATATTCCGTGAAGATAAGTTCCTGCCACATTCCCACAGACACACCCATCCATATATTCCGTTCCATCGACAGTATTATATATTTTTGCAAATGCATGCGCCTGTCCTTCACCCACAGTACTCTCTCCCATATGAATTTCATATCCGGCACATTTTTTCTTTCCAAGCATTTCCCACATTCCTGACTGGCTGCAGATTATTCCCCTTGCTCTTGTACGGTGCTTAGACAGTGTAAATGTAGTTGTAACCGGAAGAAGACCTATTCCCGGAACAACCTCACCGGTTTCTGCATTACATGAATCATCAATAACATTTCCTAACATCTGGTAACCGCCACATATTCCAAATACAGGTATTTCCTGCCTTGCACATTTTATAATCTGTGCTTCAATTCCATTCTTACGCAGCCATTTTAAATCATTAATGGTATTCTTACTTCCTGGAAGAATTATAAGATTGGGATTTCCTATCTGTTCTGCCTTATCGACATATCTTAAATTAACCTCCGGCAGCCTTTCGAGTGCATTAAAATCTGTAAAATTCGAAATATGAGGCAGTCTTATTACAACTATATCCAGCTTTTCCCCTGAAACATCTGAGTCCGATGTTTCAAGCCTTGAAGCAAGGCTGTCTTCATCTTCAATATCAAGCCTTACATAAGGAATTACCCCGGCAACAGGAATCGGACATATGTCATATAACTGTTTTATACCCGGTTCAAGTATTTTCCTGTCTCCACGGAACTTATTCATGACCAGACCTTTTACACGCCTGCGTTCCTTTTCTTCAAGAAGCATGATTGTTCCAACAAGCTGTGCAAACACGCCTCCACGGTCAATATCTCCAACAAGAAGCACCGGTGCATCTACAAGTTCCGCCATTCCCATATTAACAATATCATCTTTCTTAAGATTAATCTCTGCCGGACTTCCTGCGCCCTCAAGTACTATCACATCATATTTTCTGTCAAGAGTGTCATAGGCTTTTAATATGTCCGGAATCAGTTTCTTTTTATACTGGAAATATTCTTTAGCCGGCATATTTTTAAGCGGTGTTCCGTTTACAATAACCTGTGAACCCACATCGCTTGTCGGCTTTAACAATATGGGATTCATTTCTACACATGGTGCTATTCCTGCCGCTTCTGCCTGCATAACTTGTGCTCTTCCCATTTCCAGACCATCCGCTGTTATGTATGAATTCAATGCCATATTCTGTGATTTAAAAGGTACTGCATTATACCCGTCCTGCTTCAGCACTCTTAATATTCCTGCCGTTATAATGCTCTTTCCTGCATTAGACATTGTTCCCTGAATCATAAGATTCTTTGCCATAATCACTGCACCCTGCCTTTCTTTTACACTTCCAGTATCTGTCTCATATTATTAATAAGAACTTCATTATCCGCATGCTGCTTTACTGCTATACGGTAGCAGTCAGCCGGCATATTATGATAACTCCCACATGACCGTATAAGTATCCCATGCTTTAATAATTCTTCCTGTATCATGCATCCTGCTTTACTTTGTGGCAGTCTGAATGTTAAATAATCTGCCTGTGACGGATAAACAATACATTTCATATCTGATAATTCATTGAAAAGAAACTGCCGTTCCCTCTGAATAAGTTCATGCGTATACTTCTCATAATCTTTATCCGCAAATGCCGCAATTCCTGCACGCTGTGCCACAGACGACACATTCCATTCCGGAAGCTGTAATGAAACCCTGTTAATTAATTCTGTATTGGCACTCATCATATATCCTAATCGAATTCCCGCCATTGCATAAAACTTTGTAAATGCATTTATAATCACAAGATTATCATAATCATCCAGAAATCTTTTACAGCTTATAATTTCATACTGCGGATTAAACCTTAAAAAGCACTCATCAGCTACAACTACAATGTTCCTGTCCCTGCATATATCAAGTATATTAACAAGAATATCTTCAGGTATAAGGTTTCCTGTAGGATTATTGGGATTACATATAAAACACATCTGGATATCCATATCCTTAAGCTGACTGCATGCATCTGCATAACCAAATCCATTCTTTTCATCAAGTTTGTAATATTCAGTTTCTGCACCATACGCACTGACAGCGCGTTCATACCCCGAAAAAGATGGGGCTGCAACTGCACATTTATAAGGTTTTTCTGCCCTAACCACAGCCATTATAAGTTCAGAAGCACCATTTCCACACAGTATTCTTTCTGCCTGTACCCTCTCCTTACCGGCAACTGCCTCTCTTAACGCCGTATACCTGATATCAGGATATGTCTCATATCCGCTCATATTATTAAGAATTGCGTCCTGCACTCCATCCGGCATTCCAAGCGGATTAATATTAACCGAAAAATCAAGTGACACTTCCTTGTCATAGGTATTACCGCCATGTATCTGTTTTTCCATAAATGATAACCTTTCGTCTGATCAACAGAAATAACACATCACTGCACTTCTTATAATGAGCACAATAATAATCACAATAAATGCGGTGATGTACAATAAAATATTACTTCTTTTTATATCTTCAATTTCCAGCTCCCGGATTGAATCTCCAATCTGCGGCTTATGTACAAGTCTGCCAAAATAATAGTTGTCTCCTGACAGAGAAACCTTCAATGCTCCTGCACATGCCGATTCTGTCTGTGCAGAATTAGGACTGCTGTGTTTCATTCTGTCCCTTAAAAAAATCTTCCATGCATTGCCCATGCTGTAATGTGATAAATCTTTATTCCTTCCCATACACTTTTCTGCAAGCTGTGCAATTCCGGCAGCTGCAACCATAAGACATCCGCCTGCTCTTGCAGGAATAAGGTTCACAACATCATCCATTTTAGCTGCAAATCTTCCGAAATGCAGATATTTATCATTCTTATAGCCAATCATTGAATCCATAGTATTAACTGCCTTATATACGAAGCCCCCGACAGCACCGAAAAACATCATATAAAACAATGGCGCAACAACACCATCTGATGTATTTTCCGCAACCGTCTCAACAGCCGCACGCGTAATACCATGTTCATCTAGCTGGCTGGTATCTCTTCCGACAATCATTGATACAGCCTGTCTTGCCTGTGGAATCCCTTCATTTTTCAAAGCATAATATACTTTCATGCTCTCTGTTTTTAGTGATTTCACAGCAAGAATCTGATAGCACATAATCGTTTCGACTACACATCCAAGCACTATATTAATATAATAGCAGACCGCAAGTATGCCCGCTGTAACAATACCTGTTATTAATGGTATTAAAACTGCCAGAACTATACCTCTTTTATATTTCTTTGCTTGTGAATACTCTTCTTTTAACAAAATGCCTTCCAGCCATGAAATAAGTTTTCCTATAAGGCGTACCGGGTGATACAGCCAGTGCGGATCTCCAATAATCAGATCAAGCACATATCCACATGCAATTGCTATAGTCTGACATGTAAATATACATCCAAAAATATTATTATTCATTATTTCTCCGTAATCTTTTTTATTGTACTTATATGTCCTTTCTCAGTAACATCGCAGATATATCCATCACCATTGCCACAATGATAATCATAATAACCTCCACCATATATTTCTGACAAAACTGCCATTATAGTTCCTCCATGAACAATACATGCAGCCGTTCCCACCCCTGATTCCATGCATTCATTAACAACTCTGTTCCACGCATGGACACATCTTGTCCTGAAATCAGCTATATCTTCTCCCTGCGGAAAAGGTATTGTTCCATTACTGTCAATCCATTTCTGGTAATACTCATCGCCTGTCAGTTCTTTATAATTCTTTCCCTCGAATTTACCAAAGTCACATTCCCTGAAATCCTGCACAATTATCTGCTTCGTGTCATGATATATAAATTCTGCTGTCTGCCTGCATCTTTTTAAAGGACTTACATATAATGCCTGTACCTGTGGATAACATCCGGCTCTCATATACTCTTGTATCTGTACCATTCCTGTATCACACAATGGTTCATCCGTAGTTCCTATATATCTCTTTTCAATGTTTCCTGCTGTTGCTCCATGTCTGATTAATACAATCTCCATATTTCTTACTGTCCGCCTTTCAGACACTGTCCTATTCCACAGGTTACTCTTTCCACATGCACAGCCTTCTTAACTGCACTGCAAAGTACGCGTCCGACTGCTTCCCTGTATATTCTGTCCTCTTTTTCTAACGGAACTATTCCGCTTCCAACTTCATCACATATTATAATAATCTCCGGATTGATATCATACAGACTGTCTATCAGAGTGTCTGTTGATTTTCCTTCTTTAACATATCTTTTTATAAGCAGATGCATATGATTTAATATTTCAGCATTTTCCAGGTCTTCAATATTACAATCTGCCCCATCTGCCACAACCGACATATTTTTCTTACTACATACATAATCAAGTTTTCCCTGATAAGCCCCACCAAAATATACTTCCATATTATCTCCATTCTGCTGGCTAAATTAATGTAATTACTGCAATTGCAGCCGTCATGCACAACTCACTCACACAAAGCAGATAGCCCGCAAGGTCACCTGTTACCCCGCCAAACTGCTTATATGCCATATGCCTGTAATAGAGTAAAACAAGAAATGCCACTGCAGCAACTGCAGCTGCTGTGATAATACTGCACATGCACATACATGAAACACACAATACAAGCTGTATTACAAGCATTATATTTACCCGCTTTGTGGCTGTAACACTTGTAAATGTATGAAGCATTCCGTTATTTCTTGCACCGCGGAAATTAACTGCTGCCAGTCCGCTGATAATTCTCGACAGATAAAAAGTAAATACCATAATAATAATCTGCATATTTCCCGCCTTCTGTACAACAATAAATGCAGCAGCAAAATACAGCACATAATAAACCAGAAGTTTAATAACTGCAAATGCACCAATATGCGAATCCTTTAATATTGCCAGTTTCTTTTCCCTGTCACCATATGAATTAAGTGCATCACATGTATCCATATAACCATCAACATGGATTCCCCCTGTTATAATAACCGGCAGTATGATAAGTACCAGAGTCCTGCTTATATCCGGCACATATAAAATTTCCCCGGCATATATCCATCCATAAACCAAAGCTCCAGTTATAAATCCAATCAGCGGAAAGAATCCCATTACATATTTCATGTCTTTTTCATCTAATTCAAGATGTGGCATTGGTATTTTGGAATACATTGAAAATGCAATCACCAGTGATTTAATTATCGACATCGCCAATATCCCCCTTTAAAAATACAGGAATTGAATATACAACTTCTACAACTGCATCTGCTGCTCTGGAAAGCCTCACATTAATCTCCCCAAGCCGCCTGATATAATCAGTTGTACCAGCATCATATTCACATCCGTCTGAAAATACTTCATTTGTTACAATAACAAGATGCCTGCATCCTGAATACAGTTTCATACAGCCATCAAATATATCATCTGGTTTTCCGGCTTCTCCAAAACATTCGTTGGCAAGAAGGTTAGACATGCATTCAACTAATACCACCGGTCTTTCTTCTTTATCACAGCAATCCAATGCACTGCCTATATTCTGATACTGCTCTATCGTTTCAAAGCCTTTTCCCTCACGCTGCCTTTTATGCTTTTCAATTCTTATTCTGCCTTCCTCTCCGAAAGGCTGCATGGTTGCCACATAATATTTTTTATTATCTCCGGCAAGCCGGCAGCATATCTGTTCAGCATATTCTGACTTGCCGCTGCCGCTTACCCCTGTAATTATAATCAACATTTTCCATAATCCTCATATGCAGCTATCTGTATATCGTCAAATGTAGTATTTTCCCTGTACACCTGCAAAGCCATGTCAAGAAGCGGAAACATCATAACTGCCCCTGTTCCTTCGCCTAACGCAAGCTCTGCATGAATAACAGCTTTCTTTCCCAGACTGTCAAGAAGTACTTTCATTGCCGGTTCTTTTCCCTGATGCGATACAATAATGTAATCATTAATCTCCGGCTGCAGCTTCACAGCAATAAGTGCCGCAACCGTCGCGATAACACCATCAGCAACAACTGGTATCCCATACACTGCTCCTCCGATATACACTCCCACAAGTCCTGCTATATCAAGTCCGCCTATACTCTGTAAAAGTTTCAATGGATTATCTGCGTATCTGCCATACATTTCTTTAGCCTTTGCAATGACTTCCACTTTCCTTTTAAGCCCTGAATCATCAAGTCCTGCACCTCTTCCGGTAACAGCTTCCGGCTCAAGGTTTAATAATATACTTGCAAGTGCTGTACTCGTAGTTGTATTGCCAATCCCCATCTCTCCTGTGGCAAGAATGTTATATCCTTGTTCACTGCACCATTCTACCTGCTTAATTCCTTCGTGGACTGCCTGTATAAGCTGTTCCTGTGACATTGCAGGTTCTTTAAGGAAATTTCTCGTACCTGTCATAACACGCCTGTTTACAAGATCTTTATAAGTTCCTACATCTGTTCCATCTGCAAGTTTATCTGCTGCAATACCTATATTCACAGGAATCACATCTGTTTTACTGCAAGCTGCCATTCTGCATACACTCGATATTCCATCCGCCATATTGCAGCTTACAACTGCGGTCACATCCTGTCCTGTCTGTGTAATTCCCTCTTCAACTATTCCGTTATCTGCACACATTACAATAACAGCCCTTTTGTCTATATGTACATCCACTGTATTCTGGATTCCTGCTATCTGTGTTATTATTTCTTCCATAAGCCCAAGACCATGTAATGGCTTTGCTATTCCATTCCAGTGAGCTTTTGCTTTCATCACAGCGTCTCTATTAATACCTTTTATCTTATCCAGCTCCGGAATAAGTTCTGCTTCCTGTCTGCTGTTCTTCTTATACTTCATGCATGCATCCATGAATCTTTCTGCTACATTTTCATTACCATAAAAATAAATGTGTGGAAATCCGGCATATAAAGTATCACTTCCGTAACCGGCAGAAGCTGTGCTGTTATCAGAAGCCTTTATGACTTCATAATCACTACCCGGACAATCACTGTTCCAGTAATGAAATTCATGTGCACGGAAGCTTTGATTTTTATCTGCAAGCATTGTATTTTTTACAGACTTAACGCTCATGTACCCGAAACGCTGTAATTTCCCGGCATTATACCCTGTCCCTCTGATAATTCCTGCCATTGGATATTTTTCTTTATCCGGAGTTTCAAGATACTCATGCAGATATAGAAACCCGCCACACTCAGCTATACACGGAAGACCTGACTGTATCCTGCCAGCAATATCCTTTCGCATTGATATATTTTCTGACAGTTCTTCTGCATGAAGCTCAGGATATCCTCCATATAACAATAATCCGTCTATATTCTCAGGAAGAATGCTGTCTTTAAGAGGGCTGAAATATGTAAGTTCACATCCACTCTGTCTTAAATAATCAAGGTTATCTTCATAAAGAAAACAGAATGCTTCATCCTTTGCAACTGCTATTCTTAGATTTCTCTTTTTCTTTTCTTTGTAATGTATTTCATTCTCTGAGGCATTTTCTGCAATCTTAAGAATCCCGTCTATATCCAGTGTTTCTTTCATCTGACTTGCAATACAGGTGACTTTTTCCTGAAAATGTTCAACCTCTGCCGATGTAACAAGTCCAAGATGACGGCTTTCAAGAACGGCCTCCTTCTTATATGGCAGATAGCCTAATGGTTCTATCCCCATCTCTTTAACCATCTGTGCAGCATCTTTATATAATCTGGATGATAAATTATTAAATATCACACCTCTGATATGACTATCTTTTTCATATCCTGTATATCCTTTTATGACTGCACCTATTGAATTACTCATCCCACGGCAGTTTACTATAAGTATAACCGGTGTATCCGTAATGCCTGCTATATCATAGGAGCTTCCCTTCGTGCCAAAGCCCTGGCCGTCAAAGTATCCCATAACGCCCTCAACTACAGTTATATCACTCTCACATTCTTTGCGTGCAAGCAGATATTTTATTGTCTCATCATCACAGAACCAGCTGTCAAGATTGCCTGTACGCATATTCAGTACACGGGAATGAAACATAGAATCAATATAATCAGGTCCGCATTTTAATGCTGATGTCTTAAGTCCCATATCTTTAAAGCACTGGCATAAACCACAGACAATTGTTGTTTTACCACATCCGCTGCCTGTTCCGGTTATCATTATACGACTCATTGCATTCTCCTTCCCTCTATAATAAATACTGGATTATTTGCAGACATCATATGATATCTGCCTGTTTTCTTTATCTGCGTTACTGCAATCTGGACTATATCAAGTACGCTCATATTATTCTTTTCCATTAATGAAATCATATCCTGTAGTGTTTCTAAAGTTACTGCTGTAGCCACAACATGGACATTGGGATTTTTTCTAAGAATACTGTCAAAAATGTATTCTGATTCACCGCCACTTCCACCAATAAACACTTCATCCGGCACTGGCAGATTATCAATTACATCTGCTGCATTGCCATGTATAATCTCTATGTTATTAAGTCCGAATTTCTCTGCATTACGGGCAATAAGACTGCATCCTTCTTCTGTTCTCTCAACCGCATATACAGTTCCGTATGGTGCATGCAGTGCAAGCTCTACCGAAACAGAACCTGTTCCTGCGCCTATATCATACACACATGAATTCTTTCTGACTGCCATACGGCTCATTACACCTGCCCGTATTTCCCTCTTAGTCATTGGCACATCTGAACGGATAAAATAACTGTCAGGAATTCCTGTTATAGAAAATGTATGTGAATAATCATTGTATACTGCCATTACAGTAAGCCCTGCTGACTCATATTCTGTAAATTCTGACACTTCACCACTGGATATCTTTTCATTTTCATATGAAAGATTTTCCCCTATCCAGACATGTGCCTTTGAAAGCCCCACACTCTGAAGCTGCTTACATATCTGTGATACATTTCCCTGTGTCAGAAAATATGTCATCTCATTCTGTAAAACTACAGGTATGTAACTCTGTTTTTTTCCATGCACACTTACAAATGCCGCATTTTCCCAAGGTTTGCCAATTCTTGCGGCAAAATATATTACAGAAGATATTCCAGGCAGGATACGGTATTCATATTTTCCTTCAAGCGCATCTGCAAGCTTTCTTGTTCCACTGTAAAATCCGGTATCACCAGACATAAGCACAACATATTCTTGTGCCTCTTCCTGCTCGATAATACTTACTATATTATCTGCTGTTACAGCATAAAATGTCTTTTTATCCGGATATTCCTCTATCAACCGCTTTGAGCCTATTATAATTTCTGCATTATCAATTGCAGCTTTTACTTCCTCTGTAATGCAGCTTTTACTGCCTGGTCCCATTCCAGCTATAATTACCCTTTTCATTACTCACTCCATCTTAACCTGTTAACACTGTGAATCGATATTTTCTTCAAGATACGCTATAATTTCCGAAAGCTTCTTGCCATCATTCTCCAATGGTCGCCTGATTACAATGCAGTCAGTTCCTGTATTTAGTGCTGCGGTTATTTTTTCTTCATACCCACCGTTATTTCCTGATTCTTTTGTAACAAGCACTCCAATATTAAACTGCCTGATTACTGCTTCGTTTAATTCCTGTGAAAACGGTCCCTGCATTCCGATTAAATGTGCCGGCATAATCCCTGCCTGTATTGCACTTTCCATCATCTGTGGATTAGGCAGAAGTCGAAGATAAAGTCTTTCCTTAAAATCCTTAATATGGACATACTCAGGTATGTTCTTGCTTCCTGTCGTCATAAGAACGTTTTTATGAATATATCTGTCTTCATTCAGCAGCCTGACTGCATCCTTCATTGTTTCAGTATATATGATATTGTCTGCATTATTACCAGCTTTTTCTATATTCTCTTCTCTTAATACCCTGACATAAAAAATGTGTCTGCTGTCACATGCCTCTTTTATATTGTGGGTAACCTGTGTGGCATACGGATGTGTTGCATCAATAACTATGTCAGGATGGATTGCCTTTATCTCATCAGACATCTGTTTCTCATCCATTTTCCCGACATGTATATGCACATTATTCTGCCCAGGAAGCAGTTCTTTTCCATACTCAGTAGTTACATACACATGGGTAATACATTTTTTAACTGCAAGAAATTCACATATTCTGCGGCCTTCCGTTGTCCCGGCAAAAAGCATTATTGTCTTTTTCATACAACCTTATATCCTCTCGGTGTAACCATCTTTCCATTAATAATCTTAGTATGGCTGTTTCCAATATAAACTGTCGTGAACATATCTGTCTTGAAATCAGCCAGCTCCTTTAATGTAAGAACCCCGGCTGTCTCATTATCCCTGCCTATATTCCTTACATATCCACATACTGTATCAGCCGGCTGTACTTCCATTACAATGTCACAGGCTTCTTTTAAATATCCTGCTCTCCTGCGGCTTGAAGGATTATATATGCACATTACCATATCGCTTTCAGCCATTGCCCTGATTCTTTTCTTTATCAGTTCCCACGGAGTCATACAGTCACTTAAGCTTATAACCGCAAAATCATGTGACAAAGGTGCTCCGAGACAGGCAGCACCACTATTGGCGGCTGTGACACCTGATATTACCTTAATATCAGTTCCTTCATCTGCAAGTTCATATACCAGACTCGCCATGCCATATACACCACTGTCTCCACTGCATACAAGTACTACATCCCTGCCTTCCTTTGCCATGTCTATGGCATACTGACAGCGCTCCTTTTCCTGCATCATATTAGTTGAATAATATTCTTTATCTGGAAAATACTGCTTCAATATATCAACATAAGTACTATAGCCAACTATTAACTGTGCTGACGATATTGCAGCTGACGCTTCCAGTGTCATATTATCTTTTGCACCACTTCCAAAACCAACTATCTTAAGCATATCATACTCCTTAATCTATACCATTTTATATACCGCAACAGTTATTCCGTTATCTGCCGTTTTTCCTGCAAGCTTTCTGCCTCCACCCGATGCTGCACATGCGCTGCGCTCACATACATTATCCACACCTATCTGCTCATTTACAAAAGCTGATGATGAAAAATCTCCCTCAATCTCTCTTAATGCTTCAGGTGTATATGTCCTGTATGGAACTTTAAATTTCCTTGCAAATTCAATAATTCCCTGTTCATCTGCTTTTCTGTCAACAGAGGAAGCTACTGCAATAGCTTCTGTCATCAGATTATTCATATCGAAAACCTTCTTAACCGCCTGCTCTATCTCTTCTGCTGTCTTTCCCTTTTTGCATCCGATTCCAACTGCCAGATTTTGTGGCACAAGTTTTAATGTTCTCTTAAATACCACATTTTCATCAGGATGAGAAATTATCTGTACACCGCTTTCATATTTACCGTCTGCATTATCTGTATATGTAATCTGCCCATTCCATTGTTTTTCTGTCTCTCTTAACATTTTGACAAATGTTTCATCTCCTGTAATTCCAACAGCTTCCCCATTAAGTATCCGGCCTGATATATCCTGTATCATGACAGGATTAACTATTTTCATATTATGCTCTGCTGCAAACATATCAACCGCAAACATTCCTCTTGTATCTGTAGCTGTAGTAATTACAGGTATTGCACCAATACTGTCTGCAAGTTCATTACACCATTCATTGGCACCACCTATATGCCCTGAAAGCAATGAAATAAGAAATTTGCCACTCTCATCTGCAACGAGTACTGCCGGATCTGTTACCTTACTTTTAAGATATGGGGCTATTGTTCTTACCGCTATTGCAGCCGCGCATACAAATAATATCCTGTCGCATATTGCGAACTCGTTCTTAATAACACTGCCGACAGTGGCAAAAGAAACTGCATCTTCCCTGTAATCATCCGCACATCTTTTATGGCAGTAAATTGTAACTTCTCCATCCGTCACCGTGGAAGCCTTTTTTGCCACCTTCATTCCCTCATGTGTAAATGTTATTATAACAGTTCTCATTTTCTATACTCCGTTGTAAATTCAGGATCATATAACTTGGAAAATGAATATTTATCTCCTAAGAATTCTCCCACCATTATAAGTGCTGTCTTTGTAATTCCTTCCTTTTCGGCCTCTCTGTCAAGATTTCCCAATGTGGTCTTTATACATTTTTCATCCCTCCAGCTTGCCTTATAGCATATTGCACATGGAGTATCCGGTGTATACGCTCCCTTATATAATTCTTCCTTAAGCTCCTTTAAATGTGATGAACTTAAGAATATAACCATTGAGGTTCCATGTGCCGCCAGCTTTGCAATGCTCTCATTATCCGGAACAGGTGTCCTTCCCGGCATCCTTGTAATAATTACTGACTGTGCAACCTCCGGCACTGTATATTCACAGTTCATTGCAGCTGCCGCAGCAAGAAAGCTGCTGACACCAGGACATATTTCACATGTAATTCCATGCTTCGCAAGTTCCTCAATCTGCTCCCTTATAGCCCCATAAAGTGAAGGATCTCCTGTATGCAGTCGCACTATATTCTTTCCTTCGCTCTCCGCTTTTACAATTACATCAATGACCTCATCCAGATTCATGTATGCACTGTTATATATCTCACAGTCTTTTTTTGCATATTCAAGCAGTTCTTCATTTACAAGTGAACCTGCATATATAATCACATCTGCCTCATTAAGCATGCGCATACCGCGAACCGTAATTAAATCTTTAGCCCCAGGTCCTGCCCCGACAATTTTAACCATAATTATTCTCCATTATATCTTCTAACAGCTTATCCGCTGTTTTTGTCTTACCTAATATTCCGTATTCATTAGAGAATACAATTGCCCCGATTCTTATTTTACCGCCGCTTCTTCTTTGCAATACATCCTCTATGCGGATCATAAGCTGCTTCATTGTATTCTCAAGCATGTCCGATTTTTTCAATATATCAAGTGCAGCCTCTGTCGTGACACAGTCAAGTATTTTTCTTGCAGTATCAGCCTCTGCACCTGCTCTTATGGCACAGGCTGCCAGGACTTCCATACGCCCGTCTGCAGCTTTTGAATGTGTATTCATTATTCCTGCACCCAGTTTTACAAGTTTCCCTATGTGTCCTACAAGAAGCATCGCTTCTGCGCCTGCATCACACACCATATCTATTGTATCACCTATATAATTACTGCATTTGATACTTCTTTTAAGTTCAATTCCAAGAGTATTAAGCAGAAAATCCTGCCCATAATTTCCCGGTGCAATCAGAAGAACTTTTTCGCCTTCTGCTATATGCATTTTAATTTCTGTCCTTATTGTATCAATAAGTGCCTGTTCACTCATAGGCTCTACTATTCCTGTTGTTCCAAGAATTGATATTCCCCCTGTTATTCCGAGGTTCGGATTAAATGTTTTCTTTGCAATTTCAACTCCCTGTGGTGCTGATATTACAACCTTTAAACTTCCCTCATAAGAATAATTCTCTGCTGCTTCCAATACACCTTCTTCAATCATTTTAAGCGGAACCGGATTAATTGCCGCTTCTCCTACCGGGCGCGACAGCCCTTTTTTAGTAATTCTTCCTACACCTGTTCCTCCATCTGTTACAACTCTTTTATCTGTGCTGTCACGTTCTATATAAGAAACACTGGCATATATTAATATTCCGTTAGTCACATCAGGATCATCCCCGCTGTCTTTTTTTATAGCACATGTAACACTGTCCTGTTCCATTGTTATTTCATAAACAGGCAGCGTAAGTTCTACTCCCATCGGAGTAATCACACTGACACTTTCAATTCTCCTGCCTGATAAAAGCATACATGCCGCCGCTTTCGCCGCTGCACAGGCACATGTTCCTGTTGTATATCCACATCGCATTTTTTTCTGATTCTTATATACATATCTCTCTAACATCTGCGCCACTCTTTATCATCATCTGCTGCCATATAAAACAATGCGTTCATAATTGCCGCTGCAACATTGCTTCCGCCTTTTCTGCCTCTTGCAACTATATATGGCATACCGCTTTCAATTATTTCTTCTTTTGCCTCAACTACATTTACAAACCCAACCGGAACTCCGATAACCAGTCTTGGTGCAAATGTGCCTTCATCATACAGTTCTCTTATTCTCATAAGTGCTGTTGGCGCATTTCCAACTACCATAATACATCCCGGATTGTCCTTTGCCGCCTTCTCCACACTGACCACTGCCCTTGTTATCTCACGGCTTGCAGCTTCTTTTGCAACACCTTCATCTGCCATATAACAGTTAAGTGAGCATCCGAATTTTTCAGCCATCTTATGATTTATTCCTGATTTTGCCATGTTGGTATCGGTCACAATCTCTGTACCCTCACGGATTGCCATCAGTGCTTTCTCTATAACGCCATCTGAAAACATCATGCTTGTCTCATATGAAAAGTCCGCTGTTGTATGAATAACTCTCTTAACAACCGGCTTGTATTCAGGTGGAATATCTGTTGTAAGTTCCTTTTCAATTATTGCAAATGACTGTTTTTCAATATCCATTGGCTTCATAATATCTATTCTCCTGTGAATAATGATTTCAATGTATCTATGTCTGGTTTTTTAAGAATAATTTTTTTCTTTTCTGCTGCATACTCCAGTACATCCTTTAACATGGCATTCATCTGCCCTACCGGACACCCCGTATCTATTACATAATCTGATTCATCAATCTTTCTGCATGCTGCTTCAAATGTATCTTTTCCTATAGGTTCAAACATTTTTTCTGTAATAACTTCTGATGCCAGTGCTTTTGCTACAGGAAAATCACAATCATTTTCATAAAGAATTCCCGCTCTGAATGCTATTCCTAAACGCTGTAATTCCCTGTATATAAATACACCTGTTCCTGCACCACCGGCTACGAAAACTTTCGGCGTTCCTTCCGGCTTCTTTAATTCTGTGCTTCCATACATACAATTATAAGTTCCATGTATAAGTCCGTAAAGACTGCTTATCCTGTCATCCGTAAATATTTTTTCCGGTCTTCCGAATTCAATCTTTCCATCTGCCCCGACACACATAACATAATCTGCTATTTTCGCCGCCAGTTCAATTTCATGTAATGATACTATAACTGCAACATTATCTTTAACCGCCATCTCCTGCAGTATATCAAGCAGTTCTATCTTATGTCTTATATCAAGAAATGAGGTTGGTTCATCAAGAACAATGACCTCCGGTTTCTGGCATATTGCCCTTGCAAGCATAATACGCTGGCGCTGTCCGTCACTAATCTGTGAAAAATCATTTTCGGCTATATCCAGTGCTGACACTTTTTTAAGTGACTCATTTACAATCACTTCATCTTCCTTAGTCAGTCTGCCAAAATAATTAGTATATGGATATCTTCCCATTGCCACAACATCACGGCATGTCATCATTTCTGTTTTAATTTTTTCTGTAAGAACAACCGACATTGTCTTTGCGTATTCTTTACTTGTAAAGTC
This sequence comes from Eubacterium sp. AF22-9, assembly GCA_003458705.1. GTDB lineage: Bacteria > Bacillota > Clostridia > Lachnospirales > Lachnospiraceae > Lachnospira. Next base: position 65,179 of record QRVH01000003.1, read on the forward strand.
ACTTATCTTTCTGCCCTTGACATATATATTACCGCTTATCGGGTTCATTTCTCTTATAATATTCTTTATTATTGTTGATTTGCCTGCACCATTAGGTCCGATTAATACAAGAATCTCGCCTTTTTTTACCTTCAATGCTATATCTGACAAAAGGACTTTTCCATGATATCCAACGCTTAAATCCTCTGTCTGCACATATATCTGTTCCATATATTTCTCCACTTTTTATCCAATATTACTTTTTCTGCTTTACCATAAGCCAGATAACCACTGGTGCGCCAAATACAGCTGTAACTGTTCCTATTGCCAGTTCTGATGGTGAAAATATTGTTCTTGCAATAAGGTCACAGAACATACAAAAGACTGAACCACACAGGAAAATCGCTGGAATCGTAACTAGTGGTTTCGTTGTTTTAAGTGATAATCTTGTAATATGCGGAACTGCTATCCCCACAAACGATATCGGACCTGCAAGTGCTGTAACACAGGCAGAAAGCATACTCGACAGCATTACTATACACACCCTGAAAAATCTGATATTAATTCCCATACTCTGTGCATATCCCTCTCCCAACAGATAAGCATTAATTGGTTTTGAAAATAAAAAAGTAATGAATGATGTTGGAAAAACAACTATAGCTGCAAGCTTTACAGCAGTCCATGAGCTTCCGGAAAAGCTGCCCATAGCCCAGTGGGTAAGATTGGCAATATCTGAATCATTTGCAAATGTAATACATAAATCAGTTATTGCAGAGCATATATAACTGATCATAATTCCTACAACTAAAAGCATAGACATACTCTTTACCTTATTTGCAAAAAGTAATACATACAGCATTGCAAAAAGTGAACCTATAAATGCTGCTGCAATCTGAGCCCATAATGGCATTCCTGACACATATTTCAGCAAGAAAATCATTGTAATGGCAACAAACATTTTGGCACCTGACGAAATACCAAGCACAAACGGACCTGCTATAGGATTTCTGAAAAATGTCTGTAATAAAAATCCCGACAATGACAATGCACCGCCAAGAATAGCAGCCATACATAATCGTGGTAATCGTATTTTCCAGATAATATTATATTCTGGTGTTCCAACATAATCCTTCAGAAATATTATCCTGAAAATCCTTATGGGAGATATATTTATATTGCCTGTATTAATATTGAATATGACTGCTGCAACAAGTAATATCACAAGCAGCACATAAACCAACTGATAACGGAGTATCTGTTTTATCTGCATTTTTTCTCCATTCTTATCTCTATTCTCAAAATGACTGCCTCATTAAGTACTATTTGCTTAATGTGACAGTCACTTTCAGACATAAGTTTTATTTTAACTTCTTTAAGTATGTAAGCTCTGATGTATCAGCATCAGCATTTAACATAAGATTGATATCGTTAATCATACTTCCAATTGTATCTGCAATCTGGAAGAAATCTGGTGTTGTACACCATACATTTCCATCCTTAACAGCCTTTATATCAGCAAGAATACTGTTATATCCTGTAAAATCACTAAGAGTTGATGGCTTTCCGCCTAAGTTCCATACATAAATTATATAATCTGCATCCTTTGCCTTTTCATAAAAGCTTTCTATTCCCATTTCCTGTGTGCCTGTTTTATCAGCATTTAAATCTGAGAAAATGTAATCTCCACCTGCTATATTTACCATCTGTGCAAGATAATCTCCTGCATTTCTGACATACAGCTTACCCTTTGATGTAATATAAAATACAGCTACAGATTTTCCTGTTTTTTCTGCCTTTGAAAGAGTATCAACATATGCAGCCTGCGCGTTAAACATATCTGTTGCAGCATCCTCTTCATTACAGAGTGCAGCATAAAGCTTAGCCCACTCTACTCTTCCTAATGGATGATCTTCATAAGTAGACTGGTCTAATATGTAGTTAATTCCTAATTCTTTTAACTTTTCTGCAACATCAGGAACACTTGTAAGCATTGTTGAGAATATTGCAAGTGTAGGGGCACCTGCTATTATTGTTTCATAATCAGGAGCTTTGTAATCTCCTACATAAGTCAGCTTTCCATCATCAAATGCCTTCTTAACGGCATCAATATACCATGATTTTTTATCATAAGTAACCTGGCTTATGTTATCAAGACAATTGCTTGCATTCATAAGAGATGTTACAGGTGTAGATGAAACAAGCATATTAGTTACAGGTGCTTTTAATATTACTGTGTCAGAATCAACTCCTGATGGTGCAGACATTCCGTCCGGAACCAGTAAAAGCTTTGACTGCTTTGATACGATTGCTGTATCCTCATCTCTGTTAGTTATTGTGATGAGTTTGTAGCCACCCTTGTAATAATCTACAGAGAACAGCTTGGCATACTGTAATTCCATTGAATGATCGTATACAAGTTCTCCATCATAATTGCCCTCGTCACCTGATTTATTTTCTGTTCCACATCCACTCATTACAAGTGTAGACACAAGCATTACAAGCATAAGTATGAGTGACAGAAATCTTTTTTTCTTCATTTTCATTCTCCTTTTCCTTTCTCATGAAGTTATTGGATGATTCCGTGATTATCTGCAGAAAAGGAACAGACTCATGTGTCTGCATAAAAAACAATAGTCAGTTGTTCTCGCAACGACTATTATGGCTCTGCCTGTAAGCCGGTCTTCTGACTCACAGATCATAAGCAATATCCGCCTTCCCAGAATAAGAATAAATACTTCTTCCAGTGGCATAATGGATATCGCCTCCCTGTATACAGCAGCGGAACTGTTCAGGATTCCCACCTGATTCCCTGAAGTACATATATACTTCGCTTACAGTGATTATTTCGTTATCATCTGGATTATATCCAGCGTTTATTATTCCATATTATTACTAGAAATGCAATTGTTTTTACATACCCTATCGCATCTTTTTAGATAAAAACTGTACTATGTAATCATAATTTTCTGGAATATGCGGAAATGTACAATTCGTGCAATCCTTTATCCGTTTCCCACTTTCCCTTGTTATATACCGCGGTGTTCCAGGGCAATCCTCATAGCAGTTCATAGGACAATAACAAAAAAGGCAGTTGAAATCCTGCCCTTCTTCTATCTTATGACATGGGTAATATTTACACTGGTCGTTCTTAAAATACCTGTAGCTGTTCTGTGTCATAACAGTCTCCTTATAACCTCATCAATATCCTTATTAACACAGACAGATTTGTCCTTAATCTCATCTGGTGCATATGCCTGTCCATAGTTAAGACATATATAATGCGCATGCTGCCATTTATCTGTCATCTGCCAAAACGGATATTTTATTATAACAGGTGTATTATACCCTATACCAAGTTCTATGAAAACAATATTTTAATTTTTATGTCTCTCTAAAAACTGTTCATACCTCTGCACAATTTCCGCCATGTCATTACATAATCTTTTTCGCCCGTAGCTTCGTCCAATCCTTCACTCTGAATTTCAAATCCTTCTCTCTGATAAAAATGTATCGCTCTTGTGTTTTTCTGATACACATTTAAACTTAATTGCGTTCTGCTTTCCTTTACAAAATCCAGCAAAAGTTTTCCTATGCCCTGCGACTGCAATCTATCACAGACAAAAATTCCTTCAATATAATCACCGTTTAAGCCTATAAATCCCTGTATTTCCCCATTACTCTCACACACATAGACCTCCGCATGTAACAGCATTTCTTTTACCATCTCATAATTACTTTCCCAGTATTGAGCAGATATAAAATTATGTGCCTTTATATTAGTATCCAGCCATATGTCTGCTACTTTAGTTATATCTGCTTTTTGTACTACTCTTATCATAATAACTTCCTCTATTGAACTAAGCTTACAGATAGCTTTTCATAATTAATCACCTGATAACTTTCATAATTTCTTTTTCATGATTTCTGGTAAATTCGCTTAATTCATAAGATCGGATTCTCTTGTTGACCAATATAGGAACCACAAATCCATTTTTCACCAATACCACCAGTCTGTTAATAATCGTCTTATTTGTTACTGACAATTCCCTGCTGACTTCAATTGGAGTAAATTCTCCTCGATAACTTTTAATCAAAAATTGTAACAGTTCCTTTTCCTTCCCTTTCAGAAACGATAGACCTCCAGCAATATCTTCCTCTTCGGAAGCTAACTGTAAATCACAAACTTTGCTGGAATAAAGTTTAACCATACGCAAAAAGTAATTAATCCAAATCTCTGGATGCGGCGGATTCGCCCTTCCAGAATAATATAATGCAGGAAGTCCCATTTGGATGGATTCATAATATTCATCAATATCGTATGCAAAATACTCCTCTAATGATCCGATTCCATTAAATCCATACCCATTCAAATCCATAATGTAACCTGATAACAATCTGGCTGTCCTGCCATTGCCATCTTCAAACGGATGTATGGTCACTAATTGGTAATGTACAACTGCTGCCACAATCAAAGGATGATCATCTGTAGTATTTACATACTCAATCAACTCATCCAATAGCCCCTGGATGTCACAATATTCTGGTGGAATATAGTCAGGATTTCCTGTCTTAGAATCATACACAGCAAATAAGACTCCCGGTGGCATAGGTCCTCTGAGTCCAATTTTTTCTTTGGAAGCCCCCCTTTCCACCAGTTTTTGCACATCTAAAATTAGCTTCTTAGAAAATTTTTCATTTTTATTTACCTTTTCCTCGAGATAATTTAATGCCAGAAAGTAATTACGGATTTCCTGTTCTGGCTTCAGATAATGCATTCTTTCATCACTTTCTATCACTTCATCCACCTGTTTTTCAGACAAAGGATTCCCTTCGATTTTATTCGAGGCATAAGAACTTTTTTTCTTTGAATTTTTACGAAGCCTGTTCATAACTGTTGAGGACAGTTTCACTGACGATACTTTATATCTGTTCTGCTCAATTTCTGTAATATATCTTAAAATCTCGTTCGTTAATGTTACTTTAATCATAAAAACCTTCCTTCCAAATATTATTATATCCAAAAGAAAAGCTTTTTTCCATTAATTTTTCACTATTTTTTCACTATTTTTCATTAATCCTGGATTATTCATGACAAAATCACATACAATCCAGGATTATCTTCTCACACCTGTCATATCCAACTGTGAACTGTTCAGGCACAACGTATAATTACTGGCTTTCCCCCATTTCTGCTCGGTGTAAAAATTATAATTTGTCATACGTCTTTTATCTGTGTCCGCAATCATTTTGACTGCTTCATTCTCTTCAACATTATATAAGACCATGATACGCTGTACTTTTTCCGGCATATCCCCATGAATAAACACATTTAACACATCATCCCTGTCTTTAAGAATATAATCAGCATTTCTTCCAACGATTACGCAAGGCTCCTTTCCAGCTAACTCCAAAATGACTTTTCTCTGTGCTTCATATACGATATCTTCTATGGACTTTCCTGTAATGTCACGTCCAGCAAATGCATATGCAAATAAACCTTTCTTTGGAGATAACTCAGCATTTTCCTTAATATACTCCGGTGATAAGCCTGACTGTTCTGCAATCTGTCCAATAATATCCTTGTCATAATATGCAATGCCAAGTTTCTTTGCCACTTCTTCACCGATAAAACGTCCACCGCTTCCAAATTCCCTGCTGATTGTAATAATCCTTTTTTCCATTTCCGGTTCCTCCTTAATTCAAAACATCTACTTTATTCTTTCTAATTCTCTTTAAAAATACATATCCTGCCAGACATGAAATAACCTCAGTTATTGGAAATGCCCACCAGATAAGTGAAACACCCATCTGACCATTTCTGACAAACGCAGAAAAAATTCCAGACAGTGGCAGGATAATGATAAGCTGTCTCAGAAGAGAGATACCCAATGATTCAATGCCGCCATCCAGCGCCTGATAAATTCCCTGATAAGCAACATTTATTCCAACAAACAGAAAGCTTATTGAGATTATCCTCATTGCTCCGATAAAATATTCCCTTGACTGTCCTGCATTGAACAACATTGCAAAAGCTCCAGGAAAAATTTCCGTAATTGCAATTCCTAGAATCATTAGTACAACGGTATAGAGCAGTCCATACCTGATTCCATCCTGAATTCTCTTTTTACTTCTCATACCATAAGCAAATGCAATAATCGGAGTGATTGCATCTCTAAGCCCAAAGGCAAGGAATAATACAAACTGCTGTACTTTATAGAACAATCCATATGCAGTCTGTGCGGAAGGACTGAATTTCAAAATCAGATTCATCACATATACCATGATAGACATAAGTGCCTGTGCAATAATTGCAGGAAGTCCAATTGCATATATTTCCTTGATTATTCCGCTATACGGTTTCATATACTTTACATCATGTTCAAATTCCTTATTCAGTTTCATATGAAATACAAACAATAATATTGCAGACGCAACCTGTCCAATAACAGTTGCATATGCAGCTCCCTTCACTCCCATTTCAGGAACCGGTCCAATACCATAAATCATAATCGGATCAAGAACAATATTCACCACTGCACCCACAACCTGACCGATTGTAGAATATAGCGAACATCCTGTTGCCTGTAAGAGTTTTTCAAATAATGAAAAGAAAATAATTCCAAATGAAATTACGCAGCATATTCTTAAGTAGTCTGTTCCCATTGATATAACTTCAGGGTCAATTGTCTGTGATGAAATATATGCCCTTACTCCAAAAATCCCAAACAACAGGCACACCACATAAATAATCACTCCAAGAAACAAACTGTTTCCCGCAACTTTTGCTGCTTTTTTACCATTTCCCTGTCCAAGTGTTCTTGCAAGAAGTGCATTTGTTCCCACACCTGTTCCGATTCCAACTGCTACCATGAGCATCTGAACTGGAAACACCAGTGTAAGTGCATTAAGTGCCGCCTCACTTCCTGATCTCATATTTCCAACAAAGGCACTGTCTACAATATTGTAAACCGCCTGCAATGCCATAGATAAGATCATCGGTATTCCCATCTGAACCATGAGCTTATTTACTGGCATCTCTCTCATCTTGTTACTTTCTGCCATTTTATAATCCTCCTTGTTTTGCTAAGCAAAATTCGAACCCTTTGGTGAGGAGAGGATTCTGCCTCCTTTTTCTGCATAAAAAAAGTGTGCACTTACCTCGTAAGCTGGACTTACGCTGATAAGCTACACACTTTAAAATGCATTATATATTTTCATAATGTACGACAACAGACGCACAAAAAACGAGCAGCAAAACTGGATTTACGCTAGTCTGCTACTCGTTTAGAAGTTATTATATTTTTCTTTTTGAAAATTGTCAAACAAAAATTGGAAATTAGTATTTATCAAAATCAATCAACTTTTTCAACCGGCCATGACTTTCTGAGTGCCACATAAGAAATCAGAAAATTTGCAAACCAGCCGGCTGGTACAGCAAGCCAGACAAACTCTATACCAAAACGCGGTGCACAAATCAAAGCAACTGACAGGCGGATTGCAAGGTTAACCATATTAGCTATAAGAAATGGCCGCATGATTCCCAGACCACGAAGAACTCCATCTGTTGCCATCTTGATACCCATGAAAATGAAAAAGTAACCTAACCATTTCATGTAATCCCCTGACACCTGATATGCCAAAGCCGTTCCATCTTTACCAAGGAACAGTGAAGAAATGTGTGTATGCAGTGTCTCAATAACTATGAAAGCAAGGACTGCAAAACATATATCTAACACAAGCGCAGCATGATATCCTTTTTTAATACGCCCAATTTTCTTTGCACCAAGATTCTGGGAAACATAAGGTGACACTGCATTTCCAATGGATACAAATATAAGTGAAAATACATTTTCTACTCTCATTGTCGCTGCATAACCTGCGAGTGCCTGTGTACCAAACGGATTTACAACTGCCTGTACTATCATCATGCCAATCGATACTGTAGACTGCTGAAGAATTGATGGTATGGCAATCTGAAGCATTGAACGTAACTCCTTCCTGTCAAACCAATCAAAATGACTTTTATACCGACGCATCCGGCAAAAGAAAATTACAAATGAAAATACCGCTGAGATACCCTGTGCAATCAAGGTTGCAAGAGCTGCACCAAACACGCCAAGTCCTAAACCAGCAACCATCCAAAGATCCATAAGAATATTTAAGACGGAAGAAAATATCAGAAGCACCAACGGAATCTTTGATTCACCGATTGAAGTAAACATTGTTGAAAGAATGTTGTACATAAACAAAAACGGAAATCCCACAAAATAAACACGAAGATACAGTACTGCCTCATCCAGTATATCAGCCGGTGTCTGTAATAAACTCATCATTGGGTGTGATAACCCGAAGCCAAAGATTCCCAGTAGTATACTTAAAATTAGGAAACTGATTAATGATGTTGATACAATGGTCTTCATTTTACTATAATTTCTTGCACCAAAATAACGGCTCACAAGCACTCCGGCACCTACCCCGGCACCAAGTGCCACACAAATAAATACATTTGTGAGAGCAGCGCATGCTCCGACAGCCGCAAGTGCAGATGAACCGACAAACTGACCGACAATAATTGAGTCAGCCATATTATATACTTGTTGGAAAAAACTACCCAGAATCATAGGCATGGCAAAAACAGTCAGAGCTTTAAGGGGCACATCTGTAATTAAATATTCATCCTTTGATTCATCTTTTGACATTCTCTTATTTCTCCTTGAATTTCTCGTTTTTATCCTCTTCCCATATACCCCCTGATATAGTTCACAGCATCACTTATTTCATCAATAATCTTATCTGGAATCTGCAGATTATACTGTCTTAAATCTACATCCTGTAACAGCTGTCCAAGGCTTGTACCCTGATTGTATTGAACAATAAACAGGCTGTATAGAGGTATTTTGTCCCCGAATACATCCATATAATTATTAACAAGTGAGAAGTTGATAGTTCCTAGCATTGTGTGACATTCAACAAGATACAATTTATCGGGAATATAGTCATACACATGCATTTTATCATTCTTAATCTCTTCTAACAATAATTCCTGCCCATTTTCTGATTCAGCATCCATATCTTCTTCATAAAAATCTGATTCTGACGCAGCTGCTGTATCCTCATTTGAAGGAATTTCTTCTGCTGTCTCCGGGAATTCTGATATATCAATTCCTTCAAACAAAGTACTCATGTCCCCTAGATTATTATCTTTTTCTCTCTCACCAGCCTTGAGATCCCAGTCATCAACAAACTGCTTATAATTGCCATAATTGTTCTTAAGAAATTCCATGTTATCATATATTTCCTGTTCATTGACTCTCATCTTTACAATGGTAAGAATTGCATTGCCAAGCTGGTCAATCGTTCCCACATATTTGCCGGTAAATACATCGTCCTTTAACACAAGCGACAGAAATAATGGTTCTCCTGACACATTTTTATAGCCGGTATCAACAAATACATTCGTTGCATCATAACTTGTTACCATATTAAGCTTAACATCCATATATATAATATGTTCATATGGATCAGCCAGAACATAATCTATTATCTTTGATATGGTTGGTGTCTCCACTGTTTCATCCACGTTTTTTCTAATATTATATAAAACTTCTTCTTCTTTTCTCAGATAAATATTCTTATATATATTGGTCATTGCCCCTGCCTCCCCTCTCACTGTAATAACTTCATAAGTACAGGAACAACCGCCTTCAATTGTTTCTGTACCTCATAAGGAATCTTTCCATAATCAATATTATCTGCCATATGAATTATTGCAGTATACTGATATTGCGGAATTGTTAATGTATATGCACTTCCGACAAACAAAGAATTAATAATACTTACATTAATCTTTCCAAATAATGTCGTTATCTCCGCTATTACATATGTACCCTTCTTAACCTCATAGACAACCGGCAAACTATTAATATTCATGCTCTGGATAATTGTCTGCTCCATCTCCACAGCATAATTACTATCGTCACCGGTATACATCATCTCCTGCTTCTCTTTTATCTTGTTACTGATAAAATCGACAGTTTTAGGAATCAGTGGCTTTAGTTCTCTTTTAGCACGCTGCCATCCAATCAGATAGCTATAATAAACAATGTCATTCTTGTGCGCCTTATTAAATGGCAGTATGGATAATGAAGCTGCTATCTTATTAAGCGTCCCACAGTAACTTCCTACAAATGCGTCGCCTCTCTTAGTAAGATTAATATAAATAAGTTCTTTAGTATCAGGTTTTATATATCCGGTTTCAACCAGAGCATTAGTCGCTTTATGAACACTTTGTGGTGCCATTGAAGCATCCATATGATAAATCCTGTTTTCTATATCTTCATTGACATATGCAACAATATCTTCAATACTAATCTGACCAGCATACACATGAAGCAGATAGGCTATATTATTCTTAAGACTCTCGATTCCCATAATTGTATAGCCTTCTGCAATGGTAACATTCCTTGACTCCACACTGACCCCTTTACTTTGATTACTAAAAACTCTCTTATTTCCTGATGGACAATAAAATGTGAGGTATTTGGCATCAATTTGGGCAAAATAATTCTCAATATCAGCATTTGCTTTTTCTAAAGTCCTGATACACTGCCTTTTTCTGCTCTTCTCAAGTCTTCTGTTATCAAGAATCATTGCCAGCTCATTTGTCGGAATCCTTGTATCATCAAATGACCACTTGATAAGCGGTAAACCAGCATCTTTTAATCTTTTATTAAGGTTATTCGGATTCTGTGAATAATGTGTATCACTTATAAATGCTTTAATTTCCTTATGCTTAGGTGCGTTAACATCATATAATGCCTCACTGTTCTTATGCATTACATGCCTCATGTCAGAGGCCCATTCAAGTACATCACACTGCTGTTCTGTCAGGCTGTCAGCCAGATTCGCAGATGTAGCTATTTCCTTGTTGCGCTCCATTCGCATTTTTACATATTCTTTTGATAAACTTATAAATATCCCTTCCCTCTATATTATTTTTAAACTAGACAAATGCTGTTTATATTATAATCTTTTTCACATGTAATTCCAATTAATTTATTATAAATGCTGTTATTCATACTTTTCCCCAGACAACCCATGCACTACTGAACAAATCCTGAAAATACATCATAACCAACCCCAATCCCGTCAAAAGCAAAGGACACATGCCCTTCCTAAAGGGTATGTGTCCCTATTATATATCTATATTTCATCTTTTCCATCAAACCGGTTTTTATACGATATATTTTTTACCCCCAGTTACTCTCTGCTTCATCCAGCTTCCTTGCAAGTGTATCTTTAAGAGCTGTAAGCGCAGGAATAAAGCTGTCGCGTATCAGCAGAATCAATTCATCTACTTCCTCCTCATTATATATATGAACAGAGGTATTGCGTTTTTTTAACATAAGCAACCATGTTTCGGAATCATTTATAAATCCAAATTTATAACCAAGCTGCAGAATCTCTCGTGGTGATCCAGTAGAAGAATCTTCTACGCCATGTTTTCTCATAATCTCCTGCAACGCTTTCCATGCAAGTTCAAAAGTAAGATTAAATTGTCCAATAACCCCTGTCCGGTATATATCATTAGTTTCTGCCATCTTAAAATCCGCATTAGCTAATATAGTCAGACAATTACTAAAGTTATCAAGCTTTTTCATAAATCACTACACCATCCTTTTCTATCTCCTCTTTTAATTCATCTGAAATTGATACATCTGCCTGTACAATATCGAACATCAGCAGAGAATGTGTTTTTTCCTTTACATCCCAATAAAAACCATCAAAATCCCCACCATACACAGCAATATCTATATCACTCCGTTCCATGTTCGTACCTCGCGCACGAGAACCAAAAAGTATAATTTTAGTAATAGAATGTTCCTTCGCAAAAGAAACAATTTCTCTTAATATCCGGTCTGGTAAATTGTATTTCATATTCCATATTGCCCCCTTATCTGCACTCATTATACTTAATTCTGTTCATAAGCACAATAAACTTACCCCATTGTTTTCCGATAAAACATATATGAATAAACTACTGGCAGAATGCATGGTACAATGACTAGAGCAAGAAATATCCACACATTTTGAAATGGTGAGGTTACAATCATTGCAATTCCCCCAATTACCATACATTTTCCGCCAAATCTATGTGTATGATACCAGTTGTCAGAATCATTCAATGCCCATGGAATGCGAAAACCAATGCTATAGTTTGGTTTTACCTTTGGAATAAAATTGCCTAAAATAAGATACAAAATTCCAACGAACAATCCGCAGACAAATCCAATATTGAGCTTATATCCCAAATTATATACATAGAGAATATTGCAATTAACCAAAGAAATCACCGGACAAATCCACATAACAACATGGAATACCTTTTTGCTTATATTTTTTCTCTTGGGGTCAATATTAGTTGCAACTATACATATAAGATGAAAAAACAGCATCATTACCGGAAGTCCAAAGACTGCAAATGCTTTAGAACAATACCCATCTGGTTGATTGTCAACTCCAAAATGTGTTGCGACAGAAGCTGGCAGCTGTCTCCATAAAAGTAAACCTATAAAGATTGGAAGTAATGTTATGACAGATGTTAATATTAACATTTTTTTATGTTGTTTAATCATGGTCTTTTTCTCCTTTTAATTCACTAATCCATAATAAAATCTCCTCAAGCACAGTAGCGTTAAGCTCATAATAAATATATTTGCCCTCCCGCTCGTCTCGAATTAAATCAGCTTCCTTCAAAACAGACAGGTGTCTGGAAACTGCCGCACCCGAAATTGAAAAATGATTGCTAATCTCTCCAGCAGACATTCGGGACTGCTTAAGCAGATTAAGTATCTCGCGTCTTGTAGGATCAGCAAGCGCCTGAAGCGTATCCTGCATGCTCACATTCATTCCTCCTTCATTTAACATTTAACTTAAATGTTAAACGAATTATAACACACCACCTTTATTTGTCAAGAACACAATTCCTTTTATCAATGCTGAGTACCTTTCCGTCTTATTTTTAATATTGTCTTCATTAACACCATAATATCCATAGTTACTATATCTGATGGTTTCATATTCTTCATCTTTGCAAGCCTTACTGACTGTCTTCCTGCTTCTCTTGCATATGCTAACAGGTCAGGACTTGTAGCTGGCATAAGAGCACTTCCAGGCAGTGCTAATCCAAGTGCCTCTGCCATTATCTGCAATGTTGAAGCTGTTCCGATAAATGAACATTTACAGCCAGGTGACAAGCTTCCTAATGAAGCACATCTTGCTAAAGAACTCAATATTGGAAGAAGTTCTCTTCGTGAAGCCATGAAATTACTTGCTTCACGTAACATTGTGACAATCAGACAGGAATCTGGAACATATGTAGCATCATCACCCGGTGTAGTTGATGACCCACTCGGATTTACATTCATACCTGACAAAAAAGCTTGTCCAGGATCTGCTTGAAGTCCGTTTTTTACTGGAACCAGCTATCACAGCTATGTCTGCAACATATGCAGATAATAATGATATTAAGAAAATTGTTTCTTTGTGCGATGAAGTTGAAGAGCTTCTAAAGCAGAAAAAGGATCATACCCAGAAAGATATAGAATTCCACACCGCAATAGCAATGGGAAGCAAGAATCTTATTATCCCAAGACTCATTCCGATTATCAACAGCTCAATTCCTCTTTTTGTTGAGACAACCGGTAATGTTCTTAAAGTAGAAACTATTGAAACTCACCGTGAAATAGCTACTGCCATTGCACAGCATAATGCAATCAAGGCACAGGATGCCATGACCATGCACTTGATGTACAACAGAAGATGCATTAATTCTAAACAGAATTTATAATATATTGTAAACAGCCTTCATATAATGCTTTACATTTATATGAATATGTGCTTTAATAGTGCCTGTACAAATCAATTATATAAGCAGAGTAGGAATATGTGCGTTAAGTGCCATATGGACAGGGAGTTGCCATACGGACGAAAAGATTTCTTGCGATACATAATCCGCATCCCGCTGCTACATATACTGGTCAACAGCCTCTTATGTAGTGCGAATACTACTGCAAAGGAGGTTATTTTTATGTCAATTCTATTAAAGAATTTTGCATTTTCAGCAAAAGAGTTCAAATGTCTCAAGTCAATTGTTGCTGCGGCACTTCTCGTCGCACTTCACACTGTTTTAGCAGTTTTTGTATCTATTAATGTAACCCCGACACTCAGAATTTCAGTATCTTTCCTCGCCAATTGTGCAATTGGATACATGTTCGGTCCTGTTATGGGATTCATGTGCGGAGGACTTGGCGATATAATCCAGTATATTATTAAGCCAACCGGTCCTTATTTTCCGGGCTGGACATTAAGTGCTGCTTTAGCTGGGCTTATCTATGGTTTATTTTTCTATGACTGCAACATCAAAATTTCCAAGAAAAAAGTAACAGGTGAGAAGCGTAGTCTTTTAGAAATCATTGATTTCAAGTTTCTTTTAAGAGTTGTGCTTGCCCTTACTATTGATACACTTCTTGTAAATGTTCTTCTTGGAACATACTGGTGCAGCATAATGTACGGCAAAGGATTTATGTTTTATCTTACAATGAGATTTACCAAAAATCTTATCCAGCTGCCTATCAACATTTTCTTAACTTACAATGTTATAGGAATCGTTAAAGTAATTAATAATAAAATATATAAAAACGAATAAACAAAACGCAGGATATAGTGACTAACTCCCATATATCCTGCGTTTTTCTTATTTATCATTGCTTACTGCGTATTTAAGCCGCTCTCCTGCTAATCTTTGCATGGCTTCAATTATTGGTATTGAACTCTTATGAAACAATATATCCTAAAAAAGTGAGATTTTTCCTGTTTATACCCTCTTATAAATAATTGGTTCATCATATCCAAAAGTTCTTTTTCCGTTAACTTCCATGCTTTCAGATACTTCCAGGCAGCTATCAGAAAACTTTTCCCAAAGCTTAAATGTCATTACCGGTGAAAACTGGCTTATGCTGCCTCCCTCCCAGATTCCATTCTTTTCATGATAAAGTGCCGGTGTAAACTTTTCAGATTTTTTCAGTTCAGCATAATCAACATTCTTCATAGAATTATATGAAAATGTATTCTTGTCTTCTCCTGCTGGAATTTCATATGAAGAAAGAACAATTCCGTCCTCAGTTTCCATAATAAGGAAAATGTGGGGTGATGCATGGCGTTTTCCATTGGTTTCATAATAACTTTCTTCAACAACAAATTTTCCGTTAAAATCCTTAGGAATGTTTTTTATTTTATCATTACATATAGTATTGATGTGTTCTGCATAAGGATATATTTTCCCTGCCTTCTGCATAATATCAAATTGTTCTTTGTTATCAAAATGTCCTGTCATCATTCCTATAAATTTATCAAGTTTCATCTTATTTTTGCCTCCATCTTAAATTTATATAGTTAATATCATATATACTCAAAAATTCCTTGTATTGCATCAGATATATTAATCAATTCAGATAGAGGCATGCTATCTATTATTTTATATCCACGCACAGATAAATCCAACAACGCTATTTTTTCACACTGAACATATCCCTCAACTTCTTTTGTTGATGTCCATATGTGAAGTGGTCCTTCATTAGAATCAGCAATAATAGGACAGCCTATTATTTCTCCACTTTCGTTAAAAAAATCTTTACTTACAACTAATACTGGCGGTTTTATTTTTTCTACTTTAATAATGTCACCCTGATGTGCAATCCCCATCACCATACCTCTCTTCCAACAGGTTCTCCCCAATCATATTCACCATCAAGCATTAACTTGCCATTATATTCTGCCGCTCTTTCTTCTAAAGTTTTATGTCTGAAAGGTTTTGCTAATGTAATCACTCCATCTGATACTGTAACTTCTAACATTTCGTTTAATGCTATTCCAGCACTTTTTAATATTTCCTTAGATAATCTGATTCCCTGACTATTTCCCCATTCTCTTACTTGTGCCTGCATACAATCACCTCTCTTCTTTGTATATACCTAGTATATACAAATGTTGGAAATTTATCAATATATTTCAAATCAAAATCCCATCTTCTTAAGTCCCGCAACAACCTGCACATAAAATTCCCGAACATCAAATCCTTTAATGTTCTCCCTGTTAAGATCTATCATATCACCATGCGATATACCTCTTTTACCGCTGACAGTAAGAAACTGATAGTTCTGTCCCCATCGAAAGGATTCTTCTCCAACAAGTCCGTCATTAGGTCCGTCAAAATATTTCACCAGTGGATATGTAAAATTAAGCGGAAATCTTCCAGAAGCCGGATGGTTTAGTTTAGAACCAACTGACTGATAATAAATGTCTGGATTATCCTTTATTTCATTGTTGAATTCACTGCATTTTTCTGATGTAAGGTCATATACGGCAGCAAGAAAATCAGGGTTAATGTCTCCGAGTTTAGCCGCTCCGGCGTTATATGCATTTGCAACCATCTGCTGCTGTTTTTCAGGAATTTTGCCAAGAAGATAATCAGCAAACTGACAGCCCCTGTGTGGTGTATTTATCGTTGTAAGAGAAGCCACATAAGCTGCAATATCTGTAAGTGCTATCGCTGCCCTCATGTCCAGTCCGCCTTTTGAATGGGCAATTACATTTACTTTCTCACAGCCTGTCTTAATGACAATCTGGTGAATCCTTTCTGCCAGCTCTTTAGCACTGTCTCGCACGGCCGCTGCACTGTTATGATTGCCATAACAAATCACTGCACCATTAGCCTCAAGCTCTGCCGGTATTCTTCCCCAGTAATTAAGATGTTCAAAATCCCTGAAAAATACGCCATGCACCATAAGAATAGGATATTTCGTACTGCATATCCGCTGTTCTTTGCGCTGTAGATTTCTCTTAGCACGCATTTTCTCCATGCGGACTTCCTCACCAACTGTCTTTATAATAATATGAAGCATGACAAGATGTGCAACTGGTATCCAGCCACACACGATTCCAAGCACTCTCCACCTGATTCCAAGCTGCTCAGATGTCGCATACACCATTATAATTCCTATCCAGAATATTATGCTTTCCACAAGAATTCCTATCCCTGCCCGGATAAGCCAGTAAACTGGCGCTTTTACTATTCCTGCCGAACCACCAAACCATTTTTCATAACAGCCTGTAAACCCTATTATCAGATATATTGATAATATTACTGTCGTCCAGCAGAATATTTTCAGCATAATTCTGCCAAAGTTACATACTTTAATTCTCCCCATAATTAATCTCCCCTATTGTTTTTCTCAACTTTCTTGCCGCCGAACTCACCGGGTGTTTACTGTCATAGACAAGGCATATATTTCTCTTCGGAATATTATCCTTAAGAGATATCTTCACAATCTCTTTCTTATCAATCGATTCCTGCGCCATTGTCTCTGGTAAGAATGCAAGTCCTAATTCACATTTTACAAGAGGAAGTATCTGGTCTGTTGTCGCAGCCTCCGTATCAGGCTCTAATTCAACCCCATGTGACATAAATAAATCTTTATAGAATCTGAATGTCATAGTCTCTCTGCCAAGGCATATCAGTGGATAATCCGTCAATTCTCTTATTGATAATTCCTGACTTCCCAATGCTGTAAATGTAGTTCCTCCGACAAGTATTTCCTGAAAAGAATGCAGCACCACCGTCTTTAGTGATGAATCTGCGTACACAGGTGATGATACCACTGCAAAGTCTACCAGTCCATTTTTTACTGCATCAACCGCCTCCGGCGTTGAATGATTATATATCTTAAGCCGGATTCCGGGATTGACCATGTGAAATGCTTTTAACTTATCAAGAAGAAATATATTAAGCGCAGTCTCACTTGCCCCTATGGAAATACTGCCATGTGAAAGACTTGCACTGTCCGCAAGCTCTTCTTCTGCTGCCATAAGCTGTGTCATAGCCGCTGTAACCCTTATATACAGTTTTTCCCCCTCTGGTGTAAGCTGTATTCCCCGGTTATTTCTTACAAACAGTGTTGAATTAATCTGCTGTTCCAGACAGTTCATTGCCCTTGTAACATTAGGCTGGCTGCTTCCTAATGCCTGTGCGGCTTTCGTAAAATTCTTATATCTTGCCACATAATAAAATATCTTGTAATACTCAAAATTAACATCCATAACTTATCGCTCCGTAACATCTGACATATCATATTGTTATAGCATTTATATCAATTATAGTTTTTACTTATCTCTATGCCAATAGTATAATCTAGCCGAAATTGAAAAACAAGAAGGAGCTGACGATTATGAAAGAAAAAACTATCTTTCCAAGAGAAGAAAAATCTGAGGTTTTATTTGATAAAATTCTAAATGACCCTTGGGCTTACAACAAACTTTTCCAGACATTCTGTAACAATCTGTTTTGCAATGATGATTCTGAAGCAATACTTTCTCCGCTTCAATTCACGGAAGCATTATTCAACTGCTATTCTAATAAAGACTTATCTGCATTTCTTATGGCTATCACGCAAAATACCATGTTTGATTTACTGAGAAATTCATTTCTTATTCCATACCGCTTCAACGCTGATGGAAAGCAAAATCCTATAATTATGACCGACGATAAAGGTATGCTTCTACCAGAATTTGCTAATTCTGTTCATGAAAAAGACTATCAGCATTTTTATAACATTTATAAGAACCTTGATAATAATAAAAATATGTTTCTTGCCGAGGCTTACAGATACAGTCACACATATGGCGATGACCCGTCTGTAGTTGAGCAGCAGATTCTTGAGAGAAGCACAGGTATACTGCTTATCCGCGAACTGCCTGACACTGTCAGAATGAAGGAAACCGAGGCAGAGGCCTATAGTGCTGTATGGGATCTTATGCTTGAGCTTGAGAAGAATCTTCCAATGGCATATATATTCTATGGTCAGGATTCATTCGTTGAACACAATGAACATTTTGATGAACTTGGAATTTTCCTTCCTAATTCTATATTCTTACGAAACCTTGAACACCATGTTAAGAAAGCAGAGGCGATTATATATGCCAAGGACTAATTACATTGACATTATGGAAAAAAATCATATGGAAATTCCGTGGCACGACTATACGAATGCCGACAGCAATGCATTAATTGCTAATGCAGACCTTATAGAAAAAGCCTCCGTTATCGGTCGTGTAGGTCTGATTATGCTATCATGCGGCACTGGTGCATGGCGTGTCCGTACATCTATGAATAAGCTATCCAAGGAACTTGGAGTAACCTGTACCGTGGATGTTGGCCTTATGTCTATTGAATTTAACTGCTTTGATGGTAATGACTGCGTATCACAGTCGTTAAGCATTGCCAATACCGGTGTTAATACCTCCAAGCTTTACAGAATGGAACAGTTTGTTGACAATTTTCCTAATGAAGAAGCCCACCTTACAGGTGAAATGATTCATAAAAGGCTTGATGAAATTGAACAGATACATACCCTGTATTCACCGGTCAAGCTTGGACTTGCCGCCGCTCTAGCATGTTGCGGGTTCACATTTCTGCTTGGCGGCGGTCCTATAGAGATGCTTTTCGCATTCATTGCAGCCGGAACAGGTAATCTTATAAGGACAAAGCTTATTAAACATCATTTTACACTATTCATGAATATAGCAGTTTCTATATCTGCATCATGCCTTATATATGCAATTCTGCTTAAACTTGCTATTCTGATGTTTAATATCCCTTCTGTACATGAAGCCGGATACATATGTTCCATGCTTTTCATAATACCGGGATTTCCTTTCATCACCAGCGGCATTGACCTTGCAAAGCTCGACCTACGGTCAGGTATTGAAAGGCTGACTTATTCAATAATTATTGTACTGGTTGCTACCGTATTTGCATGGATTATGGCTTTGTTACTGCATTTGCAGCCAGAAGAATTTACTACATTACATATTGGAAAAATGTTACATTTGATATTAAGACTTATTGCAAGCTTCTGCGGTGTATTCGGATTCTCTATCATGTTTAACAGTTCTGTTCCGATGGCGGCTATGGCTGCTCTTATTGGTTGTATCGCCAATACGCTGCGTCTTGAACTTGTTGATTTACAGGCATGCCTGCCGCTGCTGCCGCATTTATTGGTGCTGCTACTGCCGGATTACTTGCCTCATTTATTAAAAATTATAATGGATATCCTAGAATATCACTTACAGTTCCTTCCATAGTTATTATGGTACCCGGACTTTACTTATACCGCGCAATATACAATTTCGGCATAATGTCCCTGACAGAAGCGGTCTCATGGTTTACATCTGCAATTATGATAATTGTTGCACTTCCGCTCGGACTTATATTTGCCAGAATTATTACGGACCGCACATTCCGTTATTGCACTTAGTATTAACTATACATTTATATAAGGAGGAATTATTATTATGCTTACTTCTGTAACAGGTATTAACTGGGGCGACGAGGGCAAAGGCCGTGTAATTGACCTTCTTGCTGAAAATGCAGATATAGTCGTCAGGTATCAGGGCGGCAATAACGCCGGTCACACTGTTGTAACTAATCAGGGAAAATTCGTTCTTAATCTTCTGCCATCAGGAATACTTCACTCCGATGTTATATGTATTCTTGGAGACGGCATGGTTGTTGACCTTGAACACCTTGCCAACGAAATAAAGCAGATTGAAGACAGAGGAATACAGATTAATCCAAAACATTTGAAATTATCTAAAAAAGCTACAATATCTATGCCATGGCACAGGGTACAGGATGAACTTGAAGAAAACAGACTAGAACGAACCGGCTCTGCTTTCGGTTCTACAAGACGAGGCATAGCATATGCCTACAGTGACAAATACAGAAAAAAGACTCTGCGTCTTGGTGACCTTCTTCATTTGGATGATACAGCTGTACAGGCAAGACTTACAACTATTCTTGAGTCCAAGAACCTTGAGCTTGCCGGCTGCTATCATCAGGAGCCAATGTCTTATCCGGCACTTCTTGACTGGTGCAGGGAACAGGCTGAAAAGTTCAGCAAATACATATGCGATACAGGCACATTTATAGACAAAGCATTATCCTGTGGTAAAAAAGTTATTCTTGAGGCTCAGCTTGGTGCATTAAGAGATATTGATTACGGTATCTTCCCTTACACTTCAAGTTCATCAACTATATCTGCCTATGGTCCTATCGGTGCAGGAATTCCTGGCAGACACGCTGACCATGTCGTTGGCGTGCTTAAAGCCTATTCTACCTGTGTCGGTGCAGGACCTTTTGTTGCTGAAAATGCTGTTTCAGAAAAATGGCAGCAAGACTTAAGAGAAGCCGGTGGTGAATTTGGTGCTGCAACAGGCCGTCCTCGCCGTGTTGGTCCTTTTGATGCAGTTGCAAGCAGATACGGACTCAGATGCCAGCATGCAGACAAAATCGCACTAACCAAGCTTGATGTATTAAGCTCTATGAAAGAAATTCCTATAATTACAGGCTACAATGACCCAAACGGCTCTCTGGTTGAATTTGACCCAACTGATAACCTTGATTCATGCACTCCTGTTATATACAAAGTTCCCGGCTGGGAAGAAGATATATCACATTGCAGGACATTTGACGAGCTTCCTGCTAATGCAAAAAATTACATTAAAACAATTGAGGATATGCTTCATGCAGAAATCAACTTTATATCTGTCGGTGCTAAGAGAGATGAATATTTATTAAAAGGAGAGTGGCTATGAGACATCTGATAACCCCTATGGATCTTTCCGTTGAAGAAACTATGAATATATTAGATCTTGCGGAGCGGATATCCATTGGACCACAATTATATAAGCATGTTGCCGATGGCAGACAGCTTGCTACACTTTTTTACGAACCAAGTACCAGAACCCGTTTATCTTTCGAGTCTGCTATGTTAAGTCTTGGAGGACAGACGCTAGGCTTTTCAAGTGCAGCTCAGTCTAGTGCTTCCAAAGGTGAAACCGTTGCTGATACTGCAAGAGTTGTAAGCTGCTATGCAGATATAATTGCGATGAGACATCCAAAAGAAGGTGCTCCACTGCAGGCATCAATATATTCACGCATTCCTATAATAAACGCAGGAGACGGCGGTCATGCGCACCCTACACAGACACTTATTGATATGATGACTATAAGACAGCGTAAAGGAAAGCTTAATAACCTGACTATCGGTTTCTGTGGTGACCTGAAATTCGGACGGACGGTACACTCCCTTGTCAGCAGCCTTACTCGTTTCTCTGATAATAAATTCTACTTCATATCTCCCGAAGAATTACGGATTCCGGATTATCTGAGAGACGATGTATTAAATCCATCTAATTCAACTTATGAGGAAGTGTCAAGCCTTGAAGATACTCTTCCTAAACTTGATGTTCTGTACATGACAAGAGTACAGAAAGAAAGATTTTTCAATGAAGAAGAATATCTCCGTTTAAAAGATGTCTACATTCTTGACGAAGAAAAGTTAAAGCTGGCTGATAAAGATATGCCTGTTCTTCATCCTCTGCCACGAGTCGATGAGATTTCCCTTGATGTCGATGACGATCCAAGAGCTGCATATTTTGACCAGGTCCAGAATGGTAAATATATAAGAATGGCACTAATCATGGCATTGCTTGGTATTACTGATCCGGTAACCGGCAGAACAGTTCTTGATACACACAGCCTATAACTAAACATTCCATATAAAAACTGCCATCCGCTAAACTTAATGTTAAACGGACGGCAGTTTTATGTTTTTATATATTTATCCCCAGACTTCTTTCGGTTCTGCGTTATGCTCCCCAATCATCTTCTCCATCCACACCATATCGAACCACTGGTTAAACTTATACCCACTGTCATGAAAACGACCAACTTCTGAAAATCCCAATCTGCTATGGAAGCGGATACTGTCATCATTAAGATACTTGCTTTCCTGTACAGGGCATGCAATACATGCATTCATATTAAGTATTCCCATACTCTTAAGTTCATGTTCAAGTCTGTCATATAAAAATCTTCCAATTCCCATTCTCTTGCAGTCCTGTCGCACATAAATAGTTGTCTCAACAGACCAGTCATATGCTCTCCTGTCCTTAAAACATCCGGCATATGCATAACCGACAATCTGTCCATTGTCAACTGCCTTGATATATGGATATCTGTCTGAAATATTCACAATTCTTTGTCTGAATTCTTCTACAGAAGGCACATCATATTCAAATGTTATCGCTGTATACTTAACATATGGTGCATATATATCAAGAAGTTCCTCTGCATCTTCAATTGTTACATTCTGAATTTCCATAATTTTCTCTCACTATTTCCAGATTAGTTATCAATGCATAGATTACTCTTCCATATCGTCCGTTCTCAACAATTCTTCCATGGTCAAACACCTGTATATGTCCGCCATCTGCTTTCAGCATATTAAAATGCGTATAACCATTAGTATGTCCTTCATCTATCTGCTTCCATATATCTGCTATAACAGCTTCCCGTTCATCCACCTTAATGATATTACGGAAACTTCTTTTTGTATATTCAAGCAGTTCATCCATATTCTTACAGCCTGCAAATCTGATAAATTCGCGGTTTGCAAAAAGAATTTCATCATCGTTCTTATCTGCTTTGTATATGATAAATGCTCCTGGAAGATTTTCAGAAACATCTTTAAGTGCAAAACCAAGCTGTGTACGAATCTCCATCCTGAGTCCGTTCTTATATGCCATACAGCCATTCTTTCCACGAAGTTTCACCTCATAAAGTGCAGTATCAGCACAACGCATGAGTTTTGATGGTTTGTCACCATGAACCGGATATTCAGCATATCCAACTGATATAGTGAACTGCTGCTCTTCACCTTCATATTTAAATGAACGTTTTAACTTTGTGAATTCCTCAAGTTTTTCCTTAACATCTGCACATGTGCAGTCTGGCAGAAAAATACAGAATTCATCACCACCATTTCGTCCTAAAATCACATTTTTATCAAAAAACTTCTGCATTCCCTCGGACAATGCTTTAAGTGCCACATCGCCATAAGCATGACCATACATATCATTGATAGTCTTAAAATCATCAATATCAAATTCTACTCCTACACAGTGATTATCCGGATTCTGCTTAAGATACCTTGTTACTCTTTCATCATATCCATGACGGTTATTTATTCCTGTCAAAGCATCTGTTATAGCCAGCTTCTTAAACTTCTTTCTGTGTTCGTCAAGCACAAGCAGAGCACATGTAAACCCTGTAAGAAGCAGTACAATAATAATTCCGCCTATTCCAACCGCATACAGATATATTCTTTCAGACTGAGTCTTATATGGCATTATATCAAGCTTCCACTTGCTGTCTCCTATATCAAATGTATACGAAACAGGATTCTTTAACTCTTCTTCCGAGCCATACACTTCTTCAAATTCAGACTCCCACGGAAAAGCAGTTTTATATAATGTATAATTATAACCAAAATCTGAAAGTGCCTTCATTGAATCAGCAAAAATCTCAGGAACACGGATTATAACTATTGTAAATCCCCAGAAATCTTCATGTCCGTTTTCTTCAATGTATACAGGTTTTCTTACAGCTATACCATATTCTCCCTGCTTTAATTGAAATGGTCCCTGCATTGTAACAACTTTATTATCTCTTCCATAACGGCATATTTCACCACGATCTTTATCATTTAACAGATCAATCTTTCCCGCATCATTACCTTCCTGAGGATAAATATCTGTCACAACACCATCTGGTGCAATCTGTATACTCTGAACAGAATCTGTCATCATCTCCTCTGCTATCTCATAGAATTTATTAAGCTGTCCATCATTACTTATAATTATCTGTCTTAATGTGTCCGAAACGCCTATGCCTTTCATAATATCTGTCTTCATACGCTCGGCATAAGTCATTGCGTTAAGATTCGCCATTGTCCTGTTCTGCTTATTCTGTTCGTTATTTATGCTGCATACAATACCTGCCACAGCACTCATTCCGATTATAAATACAACTAGTGAAATAATAATATTTTTCTTTATAAAATGCATCTCATTCACTCCAAACTGCTGATTTGTAAATATTTGTTTATTATATCACTTTAAATATTATTCCGCATTAAAAATGACGCAGGAATTTCCTGCGTCATTGCATATGTCCTTATATGAAACCGCTTTATATATTAAGGAAATCTTTTCTATAATCCACCTTAAAGAATTCTGCAAGCTTAATCATATCTTCGTCTTTTATTGTATTCTTTCTCTCAAGTCCAGCTGTAAGCATATATATCTGTGCAGCTTTTTCAACAGTTTCAATAAGTCCAAATGTCTCATCAAGAGTTTTTCCAGCACCATATATTCCATGCATTGCCCATATAACAAGTCTGAATTCTTTCATTTTTTCTGCTGTTGCCTCGCCTATTTCATTAGTTCCGCAAAGCATCCATGGGAGAATACCTACACCATCCGGGAACACAACTATACACTCTGTACACATCTCCCAAAGTGTATGCGTAAATTTCTTCTCGTCAAGTTCATGAACATAATTCATGGCAAGTGTGTTAGTTGGATGTGAATGTATAACAACTCTGTTATCTTTATCAACAGAAAGTCTTGCCATATGACTCATAAGATGCGCTGGTAATTCGCTTGTGAATTTTCCTCCATCCTTATATCCCCATAATAACTGCGCTGTTGTTCCATCTTCAGCTATTCTTATTATTCCAAGATTATTCTCTGGATCTGTCTTTACATTTTTAAAGTACTTACCTGTACCGGTTACTATAAATATTCTGCCAATAAGTGCATCTGCTTTGAAACCCGTCGGAATCTCTCTTAACACATGATTAATATCAAGATATTGTGCAACTTCTTCTTCATCAAGCATATAGCTGATATTACCACCATTTCTTTCGTCCCAGCCAAGACGATACATATTAGCTGTAGTATCACACATTTCTTTAACAAAAGGTGCTGTTAATATATCTTTCATTATCGTGCCTCCAATACTTTCTTTTCGTAATCCATAACCTCACTGACATAATCAGCTGCCACATTTTCTCTATTAAGATATTCCTGCCATATATCTCCAAATGGCATAATCTTTAATTCTTCCTGTGCTGCCATAAGTTCTGTGAACCTTCCTTCGTTCTGAAGATTGCGAAGTGATTCTGGCTCTAACAATGCATACAAAAGAGCTTTCTGAACACTTCTCATTCCGGTTATCCATGCAGATATTCTATTAATTGATGCATCGAAATAGTCAGTTGCTATAAATACCTTGTCAAGCGCATCTGCTCTGACAATTTCTTTAGCAATCTCTCTGGTTTCGTCATCATATAAAACTACATGATCGCTGTCCCATCTTACAGGTCTTGTAATATGTAATGCTAAGTGGTCATTGAATAAAAGCATTGATGATACCTTATCTGACACAACCTCTGTAGGATGATAGTGTCCATTATCCATAAGTGGGGTTATGCCTGCTCTTGCTACATAATTCATGCAGAATTCAGACGAACCAACTGTGTATGATTCAACGCCTATGCCAAATACTTTAGATTCAAGACACACAAACACTTTGCTCTTATCATATGGAATTGAAAGAATTTCATCTAAAGATTCTTTAAATCTCCTTCTTGGTCCAAGTCTGTCTGCCGGAATATCCTTATAGCCATCCGGAATCCATATGTTCATTACACATGGCTGTCCTGTTTCATTAGCAAAATATTCTGATATCTCAATACATCTCTTGCCATGTTCAATCCAGAATTTTCTTACTTCTTCATCTGGTGAGGATAATGTAAGTCCATCTTTAACCATTCTATGTGAGAAAAATGTTGGATTAAAATCAATTCCCATATTGTATTTCTTAGCAAATTCAACCCATCTGGTAAAATGTTTTGGTTTAATTGAATCCCTGTCTGAACCGTCATCTATAATGGCATAACTGGCATGAAGGTTTAGCTTCTTCTTTCCAGGTACAAGTGTCAATACTTTGCTTATATCCTGCATAAGCTGCTCAGGAGTAGCTGCTCTTCCCGGATAATTTCCAGTAGTCTGTATACCACCTGACAGACTTTCTCTGCTGTCAAAACCAATTACATCATCTCCCTGCCAGCAATGCATTGATACCGGCACATTCTTTAATCTTTCTAATGCAGCCTCAGTATCAACTCCTATACTCTGATATATCTTCCTTGCTGATTCATATCGTTCATTAGTCATATATAGCATTATCCTCCTTATATAATCTGAAATTTATTATCTTTTCTGCTCAAATCGTTTAATATCAAAGGAATCTCTTACACACGCTCTTGCTTCCTTCAAATTCTTAAACACACTATCTGCTATCATCTGCGCCATAATATTTCCAATAGCAGTAGCCTCTGCTGGTCCCGCTACTACTGTTTTCCCAGTCGAATCAGCCGTAAGCTGATTAAGATATCCAGCATTAGCACCTCCACCTATTACATATATTGCATCATATGTAATGTCCAGATTCTTTTCTATCTGCATAACTGTATCTGCATAACTGTCAGCCAGACTCTTATATACAACTGCTGCAATCTCTCCGGCTGTGTCAGGTATAATCAAATCATTATTATTGCAGTATGATTTGATTGCCTCTGTCATATTCTCTGGTGCAAGAAAGCATTTATTATTAACATCTATCCTTGATGTTATATAGTCCGTCTTCTCTGCTTCCTTACAAAGCTCTGCAAATGTATATCTGTCTTCAAATTCATGCCTTACAGATTGTATAATCCAGAGACCCATAATATTCTTCAAATATCTAAATCTATAATCGTATCCACCTTCATTGGTAAAATTACATACCTGGCTTTTCTCATCACATCTTGCCTTTAGAAGTTCTGTCCCCATCAGTGACCATGTTCCAGAACTTAAATACAAAACATTATCTGCTACTGTTGGAACAGCCATAACTGCGGATGCTGTATCATGACTTGCACACATAACAACCCTTGTATTGTATCCAACAATCTTCTTAATACCATCAGTTAATTCTCCCAGTATTGTTCCCGGCTGCTTAAGCTCCATAAACATATTTCTGTTGATTCCAAGCATATCAATCAGTTCATAATCCCATTGTTTAGTTTCCGGATTAACAAGCTGTGTTGATGTTGCATTGGTATATTCCGATGCTTTAACCCCCGTAAGAAGAAACTGAAAATAATCTGGAAGCATAATAAATGTGTTCGCTTCCTTTAACTGTTCAGGTCTTATAAATTTATCCGACATGAGCTGGTAAATTGTATTAAACTTCTGTTTCTGAATACCTGTTCTCTTATATAATTCTTTTTCGGATATCACCTTATAAACTTCTTCATCCATTCCATCTGTACGTTCATCCCTGTATCCATATACATTTCCTATGCATTTGTCATTATCATCAAGAAGAACATAATCAACAGCCCATGTGTCAATCGACATGCTTACTGGAATTTTCCCGAGTTCTTTACATTTTTTCATTCCTTCAATAATATTGGCAAACAAGCTGTCAACATCCCATAACTTGTTGCCATTATCATTAATCATGCCATTATCAAAACGATATACCTCTTCTATTGTCATTCTGCCGTTGTCCATGGATGCAAGAATATGTCTTCCACTTGAAGCCCCAATATCAACGGCAAGGTAATATACCGGTTTCATACAATCTTACCTCCTGTATTAAATTCATGTATTAATCAAGATGAAAAACACACCTTAAATCATCACTCACAGGACTGTCGTCTGGATTAACCCTCATAAGAGGCGCCATATATTTCCACCACTTTCTGTTGATCTCCGTGTCTGCTGACTGTGCCCACTTTTCTTCATCTTCAATCTCTATATATCCATATAATATGTTAGTTTCATCATCTAGAAATATAGAATAATTATGTCCGCCATATTCGTGTATCATTGCCTTCATTTCAGGCCATAATTCATTGTGACGCTTTTCATATTCATCAGCACATCCAGCTTTAAGATACATTTTAAATGCTTTTCTTATCATTCTGTAATGCCTCCACTAAAGCCAGTATTGTAAGTGACTGTCCATATGCCATAGGTGCTATAAGTATGTTCTTATAATGCTCTGCATCATATCCCATACCAGTTCCTCCAGAAACATTAAGCACTGTTCCATCTGAATCAATATTTTTAAGTATTGCATTTATCGCTTTGTCAGCAACATCTATATAAGAATCATCAAGTATTCCCATTCTGATTCCCTTTAATATACCGGCTGTAATTGCAGCACTTCCGGATACTTCTTCATAACTTGATGAATCTGTAAGTACTGTATGCCATAATCCGCTTTTACTCTGGAGCTTCTTAAGAGCAGCTGTCTGGGCTTTATAAGCATCTATTATTATCTCTTTAACACCACTGTTAAGTGTTCCCTTAAACATATCAACATAATCAAGAATTCCTAATGTGAACCAGCTATTCCCTCTGCACCAGAATATACCACCGAAATTATTCATTTCATTAAATGTCCAGCCATGATAAAACAATCCTGTCTTGTTGTCGCAAAGATACTTTATATGCATAAGTACCTGATGTATTGACTCATTTATCCAATCCTGACGATTATACTTCTGACCCATTTTATTAAGGAATAAAACTGTCATAAACAGAGTATCTATCCACATTTCATTCTCATTGAGTCTTACTCCCTGTCTGTCTCCATTCGCACTTGTAACATGCTGGAATCCACGTTCCTTTGTTCTTGGAAGGCAGTTCATAAGCCACTCTGCCCATTTGATACACAGTTCCTCGAACTGTGTATCATTGTAATAGTTATTTAATTCAACAAGAGTAAGTAACGGTGTTGTTGTGTTGATATTCTTTGATGGAAGACCTCTGCTATATTTTCTTTAAACCATTTGTAAAGAAATTCTCTATACTCATCATTGCCATTAATCTGCATTATCTTAAGCAATCCATATAAACCGACCCCCTGTGGCCAGTCCCACTCTTTAATTCCAAAATCTCTTTTAAAGAAGCCTATTGACTCGCCGCCTTTTTCCAGCTCTTCATCATTATCAGGTCTGCCAAGATTCATAAGCTTATCAATTACAAGATTAAGCTTATTCTCAATTTCTTTCTTGTCAGGTTTTTTATTGTTCATATATATGTCCTCCGTTTTTATCTTATTTTTATCCCAACAATCCAAATACTGTTGGCAGCCACATACTAAGCTGTGGTACAAATGTTACAAAAAGAAGTGCGACCAAAATTGCTACAAAGAATGGCACCAGTTTCTTAATTACCTCTTCTACCTGAAGATGCGATATACTACAACCTACAAATAATACGCTTCCTACAGGTGGTGTAATTGTTCCAATTGAAAGATTCATAACCATCATTACACCAAACTGAATAGGATTCATACCTAATGCCTTAACTACAGGAAGGAATATAGGTGTGAATATAAGTAACGCCGGAGCCATATCCATAAATGTTCCTACAATCAGAAGTATCAGGTTAATAATTAACAGAATAACAATCTTATTATCAGACACACCCAGTAATGCTGCACTTATAGCCTGTGGAAGACCAGTGAATGACAATACGAATGACAATACTGATGAAGCTCCTATTATAAGCATAACAATTGCTGTCATAACTGCTGTTTCTTTTAAAATTCTTGGAATATCTTTAATCCTAATGCTCTTATAAACAAACACAGCCAGTATAAATGCATACACAACAGCTACACCAGATGCTTCTGTCGGAGTAAAATATCCTGATAATATACCACCAATAATAATTACAATGAGGAAAAGACTTGGTATAGCATCCCAGATTGTCTTTAATACAACCTTAGCTGTAAGATGATCTCTCTTGATTACATATCCATGCTTTTTTCCATATACGAAAGCAACTACCATACACAGTAATGCCCATAATAATCCCGGAATCCAGCCAGCCATAAGTAATGCTGCAACTGAAACTCCACCACTTGCTGCTGAAAATACAATGAATGAAGCTGTTGGTGGAATTAACTGTCCTACTGGTGCTGAAGCAACATTTGCTGCTGCTGAAAATGCCCTGTCATATCCCTGTTCATTCTCAAGTGGCTGCATAACACCACCAATTGCTGTTGCTGCTGCAATACCTGAGCCTGATATAGAACCAAACATTGCGTTACCTGCAATGTTAGTCATTGCTAAAGAACCTGGAACCTTACCTAAAACAAGCATTGCCAGATTAATAAGCCTTTTTGCTATACCACCATTACTCATTAACAGACCTGCAAGTACAAAGAACGGAACTGCAAGTAATGTGAAGCTGTCAATACCTGTAACCATTTTCTGAGCTGATATAAACACACCAAAATGTGGTGTAAGAAACATAATTAATGTAACAAGTGATGCTGATATAATACTGAATGATACTGGAACACTAAATGCCAGTAATAAAAAGAATACTATTATCAATACAATTGCTGCCTGTATTTCCATATTGCCTCCTTCTGCATATATATGCATTATTCAATCTTAATTCTGTCTTAATTTCTTAAAATGATCTACAATCTTAAACACTCCGTAAATAACCATGAGAACTCCACATACCGGAACACATACATAATAGACCTGCATAGGAATCTGCATAGCTGGTGAGAGCTGTCCTGCTGCATTAGCAGTAACCATAATTCCACCAATAATCATTACTGAAACACTTAAAATCATAATAAGCACATCTATTGCAATCTGAGCAAGTGTTTCATTCTTTGGCTTGAACTTCTTAACTATAAGATTGATAGCCAAATGACTGTTTTGTCCATATGCGTAAGGAACGCCCATCATTGTCAGCCATATGAGCATATATCTTAATAATTCCTCTGTATATTTGCTTGGATTATGTAACACAAATCTTGTAATTACCTGCCAGCAGCATCCAAGTACCATACCGGCTACAAGCACCTCTAATATTATTTCAACTACTTTATTCAAATACTTCATGCTTTTCTCCTTTCTTCCTGCAAACCATGGGCTTATATGCATTAATCTGCATATTTCTGAATGTCATCATATAGCTTCTTATATGCTTCGCCCTTGTTATAGAAGTTGGCATGTATTGGCTGTACTGCCTCAATAAATGGTGTCTTATCTATATCCTTATATACATGCACGCCTTTACTTTCTGCATGTTCAATGGCATCCTCCATCATTCCATTATAAAGACTCTTAAAGTTATCATTTGTTTCCTCAAGTGCTTTTATAAGACTCTGTCTCTGTTTCTCTGACATCTTGTTCCATGTCTTAGTACTTATAATGAATATATCTGGTGAAAACTGATGCTCTGTATATGTATAAGACTTAACAAGATCTTCATGTCCATCAACAGTAAGAGCAAGTTCTGTGTTCTCTGCTCCATCAACGACACCCTGCTGTAATGACGCATATGTCTCTGATGCAGCCATAGGAACCGGTGTTCCTCCCATTTTCTCAATCATATCCATTGATGTTGAACTTGGCATTGAACGAATTTTCTTTCCACTAAGAACTGATGTATCTGTAACTGGAACATCATCTTTAAGATAGAAATTTCTTGCACCATTAGCATAATATCCAACAGCTATATATCCATCATCTGCTGTATCAGCAAATAATTCTTTAACTGCTTCACTTTTCTCCATCGCATTATAATAATGCTCCTGATTCTTAAACAGATAAGGAATTGCAAATATTGCATATCTGTCATCAAACTGACCTAATGTGTTAGAGCTTACTTTTGCCATATCAATAATTCCGGCTTTAACCATTTCTATTTCTTCTTTTTCTGTACCAAGAACACCACTGGCAAATATCTTAATATTTACCTCATCACCAGATTCTTTTGCGGCAAAATCTGATACCTTAGCAATTGAATCCGCTATTTCTGAACCCGCTGACTGATTATGCGCCAGCTGAAGAACTAATTTATCTGATGAATTAATCCCTTTAACCTTAATAAATGTTACTATTACAATAATGAGACACACTGCAACAAAAGCTGTGCCTATTATCTTTTTATAAGCTTTCATAACCTTCTCCTTTCTTATGAGACCCCTTTATTGTTGTTACTTTTTTATTTTTGAAATCCGCGCGTATTTCAAGGCTTGTTTCATAAGCCATTTCTTATCTTGTAACTGGATTATATCACCGCAAAATAATACTTTTCTTGAACAATATTGCTATATATGTTTGATTTTTTAAATATATTGCTCTATACTTTTTAATTAATAATAATTAATTGTGAGGTATTGTATGGCAGATAATAAAATCACTTTTTTTGGCAAATGCGATGGAATATCCGTAGAACAGCTTATCCGTTATAGCCGGTTCAATATGAATGTGAAGCATTTTCACAACCAGTATGAGATATTCTACATAATTGAAGGAGAGCGCCAGTTTTTCTTCGATAACAAAAGCTATAATGCTTATGCTGGAGATATTGCAATACTTGATACCAATCTGGTTCATACTACATGCTCAATATCAGATGAGGATAAAGGCTACAACCGTGTTATTCTTTACATTGATTATGAAAAGATGTGTGATTTTGACAAAAAGTATCCTGGTCTTAATCTTGTTAATTACTTTCATAATAATTATGGCATATACCACCTCAATGAAGACCAGCGTATAGCATTTCTTAATCTATACAGGGATTTAAGACATGAATTAACCAAAAAGAACAGTGGATATCAGTCAAGGGTGGAAATTGCAACTATATACTGGCTGTATAAACTGCTCTCCCTGAAACATGACAGTACGCAGATACATGCTGTAATTAATAGCCCAAAAGAATTATCTGCCTCTAACATAAGTGCCTATCTTGAAGCTAACTACACAAAAGAGCTCGCCCTTGATACTATCTCAGACGAGCTCTTTATGAGCAAATATTATATGTGCCGCATATTTAAAGAATACACTGGATTTACTATCACCGAATATGTTAATACTCTCCGCATTAAGAAAGCCACCCAGATTCTCGAATCCTCTAATCTCAGTATATCAGATGTTGCTGCTGAGCTTGGTTTTGAAAGTGCGTCATATTTCGAAAGATATTTAAAAAAATAATGACTGTAACCCCTTTAAAATACCGTAAAACTCACCAGTCTGTTACAATCGAACATGAAGAACTCAACACACTTGATGATTCTGATTATCTTGACTAATTTTACAATTTATTAATAAACCAAATATTATCTTCTCGTACCCATACCACAACTCATTGATGAGTCATTGTCTGGTATTTCTGAGACATATCTTGCATTAAAGGCTGCATTGACTTCTGAAATCTCTTTCACCCCGTCAATGTAGTCTTTAAAATATGTCATCAGATCTATTCCGCTGCTCTCGCAGCCTTCTGTTTCTTCCCATTCCTTTATTAACTTGATTCTTTCTGATTTAGTTGTGTCTTTTATTAATGTGCTTTTCATTGTGTGTCTCCTTATCTTAAAATCTATCCTTTATAACTCAAATTATTATATACAGATGCATCCGGCATTGTTCTCATACTTGGTCCTACTACAACAAATGTGCCATGACTATTGTAATAGCTGTATCCTGATACCTGATATACAGGTGGATTGTCATATACAAAATCAGGTCCGGTTCCGCCATATGGATTACCACCACCATTTACATTATTAACTGCAGTTTTCGCTGTATATCCTATATATGCCATTGCTCCCGTTAACGCAAATGGTAATAATGTAAGTAAGATTACAATCGGATACATGGCTATATTTCTCATAGCAAGATAAAACTGACTCTTATGTGTTGCCCTGATTATAGCATATGTTATTACTGAAATTAATATTGCCGGAACAAGCACTGTTATTATTGAAATCTGTATATTAAAATAATATGCCGCTACAATTGGTGTCGCTTCTGCCATAGCCAGTGCAATATAATACATTACATTCATCACTCCTGATTTCCAGTTGTGGATTAACCATTTAATCTTAGATGATGACTTAACAACAAGCATAAAAATAATAAATATAACTAATAATGGCGGACACACTATCATTAGAATAAACATCAAAATTTTTATTATATATCTTGAATTATCAGCAAACTCTTTATCCTTAATTTTCTTGTTTTCAAATTTTTCTTTTTCTTCAGCCGTTAAATGATTATATATATACTCATCAGCTTTTTTCTTGTTCTTCTTTTATTTTTCTTATACTTGCAATTCCAATTACCAACAAAAAAGTAAATGCAACAGCAGCACCAAAAGCTTCTCCTCCATTTGGAATATAGGGGCCGATTGCCGCAAATAAAAAAGTCATAAAAAATATAATATGATATTTTATATCAGATTTTTTCTTTCCTTCTGCTATAATAGGGATAATTACTCTATCCTGACCTTTTTCTTCCTGCTTATATCTTACTTTTTGTTCTGGTACAGGTTTTTGTACATGTATTTCATTTTCATTCTTTGACACTCTTTTTAACTTATTAATAAATGCTTTTCCAACTGATGACTTAAACACATCTCCTTTTTTATTCACGGCATCCAAAACATTTTTGGCATCCTCTGGATTATTAATATCATATTTTTGTTTAATCTTAAGAATAACCTGCAATTCAACTTTTGCCCGCTCATATTCCTGCTGCGTATCAAATGTAAACCCACCCAGTGAATATTTTTTATCTTCCATAATCTGTGCTTCATCTACGAAGCTGCCTTGTTCGTAAATGTAAGCGCCACATTAGATGATGGCTCAACGAACAGTTCTGTTATAAGATACGCTATTATATATGTAAGTACAAATGTTTTTCCCGAACCTGGAACTGACGCAACCCTTATGTTACCTTCTGTCTGTATTATTGCCTCTGTCTGTTCCTTCGTTGCCTTTTTTTCAATCAGATAATCCAAGAAACTACACATATTCTCAGATAAATCGTCCCTTGAACCTTCTGCATTTACAATTACCTTTGTTGCTTCATCACCAAGTGTCAAGGAGTGGTCCTGTTCACAGATATTGTTAAATGTGTAGATTGCAAGATTTTTACCAAAGACATCTTTCAGACATATAAATATAACATATGTCTTCTTAATATGAGTTATTATCATTACTAGATAATACTAATATAATTACACTATTATATTACCACATTTATACGGAATATTGATATCAATAATCTTATATAGTATATGAATAGTTTGTTATCTAATCTGTCTCTGGTATGATAATGCAATATGTAATTTCATTAATGTGAATTAATTGAATCAAATGCATTAAAAAGTTCTGAAAACGCATTCAAATCTAAAAATCTAAGGTCGACAATGTCGCTAATGCGACAGTCAGTATCATCAATTCTGAATATACAAATGATCTCTTGGGAATAAGAACCTCATCAATTACTGTAAAATCAATACATTCTTTAGGTATTTTTCCAACAGGGGGATAGAAACATTTGACTTCATCAGTATCAAATGAAATACTTGCAATGTAATCATTTGACTTCATCAGTATCAAATGAAATACTTGCAATGTAATCATTTAAGGATATAAAGGGTGTATTTTCAATGCAATATGGTAGATTATAATTAATAGATAAGAACTTATGTGTTAAATCCAGATAGGATTTAATAATAAAGAAGTGATTAACTTGAAATTTCCAGTGCAGTTTATCTATGAAATTTCATAAAAATGCAGCTTTGTGAAATTTCTATCGAAATACAATTTCATTATAATTTGAACAAAAATGCAGCTTTGTGAAATTTCTATCGAAATACAATTTCATTATAATTTGAACAAGTGAAAATTCTATGCTAAAATAACATTAGAAATTTCATTTTCCGTTTTTCGGAGGAAAGGAAACAATCATGACAAATAGAGCTGGAACATTTGTAAGTAATCTATCAGGCGAAATGGCTTATGAATCTTTTCGCCCGGCTCCTCTTCCACCCAATCCTCCTATTGAGGTATCTGGCGAGCTTCTTACGAAACTTATTGATGCTAATAAGAAAATAGCAACACTTGAAGGATTATCATCTCGTATACCTAACATGGGGCTTTTCGTTTCCATGTATGTTAGAAAAGAAGCACTTCTTTCTTCGCAGATTGAAGGCACACAGTGTACTCTTGAGGATATCTTGAATCCTCTTATTGAAAATAACACTAATAGAGATGTTTCTGATGTTGTCAACTATATTCGTGCAACTGAATTTGCACTTGAGCGACTAAAAACATTGCCTCTGTGCAACCGTTTAATTAAAGAGACTCACGCAGTTCTTTTGGAAAGTGCGCGAGGACAGGAAAAAAATCCTGGGGAATTCCGATATTCGCAAAACTGGATTGGCGGACAGGGAAGTACTCTTAAGAATGCCAGATATATTCCACCAAACCCGGAAGATATGTTAACTGCCATGTCTGATCTTGAAAAATATATAAATAGTGATGATACCCTCGATCCATTGATTCAGGCAGCCTTAATTCACTACCAGTTTGAAACCACACACCCATTTCTTGATGGCAATGGACGTGTAGGACGACTACTCATTACACTTTTCTTGATGGAAAAAGGTATTTTGTCAACTCCGGCACTTTATATTTCATATTACCTAAAGATGAATCGTATAGAATATTATGATCGTATGACTCAGGTACGACGTACTGGTGATTATGAGCAATGGATTTCTTTTTTCCTTCAGGCATTTGCAGATTCTGCGGAGGATGCAATCCATACAATTGACCGACTTACTGAATTACATGATAAAAACTTAAAGTTATTTAATGCTTTAACAAAGAGACAGCGTACCAGTGCCCTTAAAGTATTTGCCTATTTGGAATCTAATCCTATTATTGATATTCAGAAAACTGCTACTGCACTTGAAATGTCGTATAATACTGTGGCAAAGGTAGTTCCATCCTGATTGATGATGAAATATTGGAGCAAACAGATAAATCGGGAAAGGCTAAGATTTATTCATATATTGAATATCTTAATATCCTTCGTAAGGACACCTAAAAGGTAAGCATCAAACAGATGACATTTAATTAGAATTTTTATAATGCGAAAAATGCCCACCATCATCATATTTAATGGTAGTCCTTACTAATGCAGATACCACAACCTGATTACATTCCTTTGTTACATCGAATAGTTTTCCGTTTGGCAAAGGAATAGCTTCAGTTTCCAAATTAAAGCCCAATAGATCTCGGACCTTATTAAAAACTGTTGCTGATGGGAAATAAGCCTGATGGGTGGTATCTTCTTTGAATTTGTAATCTTCAAGTTTTAAAATGCCTGATAATTCAAAAAAGATATCCTTTTGTGATTTTCCCTGAATAGTTTTGTCCATAGACAACCTCCTTTTCTAGCCTTTGGCTTAATAATTTTCTATATAATCAGCATGGATTTAAGCAATAAAAAAAGCACGGAAAATCCGTGCTAATACATGCTGAATAAATAGCTCCTGATTTGTATGTCACAAGTCCATACAAATGACAAATTCTCAACAAGAGAATAAATAGGAATTACTGATATAATATGAAGTTATCATGGGTATAAACTAAACGCAAGAATATAATGATATTTTAGTATGATACATAATAAATGTATTAATTGATGTTTCTCATATACATAGTCTTGCGTCCGACTCCGGTTTTAATAATAGCTCCTTCTTCTACAAGTTTTTTAGTGCAGATTTAACAGAGGAACTGCTAAGGCTAGGACATGAAAGTAAGGCATCCTGTTTTGAAAACTTTCCAAGCGTATTTTCTGTGAATGACTTTACAATGTCGTAAGCACTGGTCTTCTTTCCAGTTTTTGTTGCGTGTTTCTCCCAAACGTTACATTTTTCTACCAATTATAATATATTTTGGGAGAAAAACAAAAGAAACGGGAGTAACATTTTACTATCTTATATATTTTCCACTTAAATTTGATTTATTTATTGTCTTCATTATTCTGTTCATGAAAGTTGAAGATACACCATTTTTGGAGGGGCATTCAACAGCAATGCAGGGCAAGGGAAACTCTGAAAAGAATGATTCCTTATTCCCTTTTACTCCCTTTGCACTAAAACCCAAGTGCTTTGCTGCTTTAATTACACCATATGCATTAGTTCCCTGTTTATCTGTTCCTGCAACTTCACAAATCTGGGTAATATCTATCTTGTAACCATTCTGTTTACAAATGGTCGCAAGACATGCGACACCACAATCAGTAATGTCGTGCTGTTTTATACAATAATATCTCATCATTTCCTCTATTTTCTATTTTTATAACAACGCATCATCCTATTACTAACATTAGCAAAGCCATAAAAATACTCAACACTAAATTTACAATAACAAATATACTAGTGTATTTCTCTTGGTATCGTTTTAAATCACTAATTTTCTCTTTCTCTCGATCAGTCATTCTCCATGTTGCTGGAAATAACGCTGCAATTGAAAAAAATTATAAATAATAAAATTGCAACAAAGGACAAAGTAATTACTACACCCATATCTCCATCACAAAAAAGTCCTTTATATATACTAGATGCCAGAATCAATACAAAACATACAATTTCTAAGCATTTTTGCCAAATATTAAACTTGCCTTCCATTTTTATCACCTCTTTTTTTCTAGTGTACAAAACATACAATTTCTAAGCATTTTTGCCAAATATTAAACTTGCCTTCCATTTTTATCACCTCTTTTTTTCTAGTGTACCACATAAATATTACTAACACCATATCATTTTTTAATTTAATCTAGTTGAACGATACACCATTTTTGGAGGGGCATTCAACCACTATATTTAGTGCAATGTTTTATTTATTTTCTAAACATAGATAAGTGCTCTGTTACAAATCATATTTTTGCATAATATGACTGTTTGTTCCAACTATTTTTTCTTGATAATCCGGTTCACCCGTCACCAAATATATATTATTATATTGCTTCTCTGTTAAGCGTAAAAGTCTCACCGTTCCGGTTTTAGGTGCATATTCTTCTATTCGTCTGAAATGTTTTTCGGATGCTTTCCGGTTTTGCACTATCCGCATATACACTTCCGGTGCAATTCGCAAATAGCCATCTTTATGTAAAAACTTTTTAAGCTTTGTATACTCTGTTTTGGTTCCCCATTTCTCTGTCGGACTAAGAATAAAAGTAATCTCATTCCGTAATCCACTCCATACTTTCAAAATGTACTTGTCCATATAATAAATCCTCCAGTATAATATGTTCGCACATACGTCACAGTTCTCCGATTGCCACATTCTGTTATATCTTGTTATCAGATTTTCTTGCCCTTGTGTTTACCCTTATCAGCTTCCAAGGGAAGAATAAAACAGTGTGAAATCGTATAATAAGTTAAGGTGAGCATTTTGCGATAAATTCTTTATTTTCAAGGCTTTTGGAGGATTTTATTAAAACCCTGTGGGGGTTAATAACCACTTATAAAATTGTGGTTTTCAAATTCAAATTTTGGGGAGAAAGCATGAATAGGGCTTATTATATTCATAAATGTA
>QRVH01000030.1 GCA_003458705.1 Eubacterium sp. AF22-9
CATTTACAATGAATTATTGATTATATTTTCGTATTTAATCAGCATATAGTTTTCGTATTTAATCAGCATATAGTCAATAAAAATCTATGTTTTTGGCTATATTTGTTAAAAATAGGTTGCTTAAAGGCATTTTTTAGTGTACAATTTCTATAAAATATGGGCGAAATTGATATATATGTTTCCCCATTTAAGTTGATAAGGAGACAGAAATAATGGACGCAGTAGTAAAGTATATTGATGGGCTTCTGGAAAAAAGCACACCAGATGCTCCTGTATGGAACATTGAAAAGATTAAGCAGGGTCTTAAGTCAAAGTGGAACTATATTGATGGATGTATGATTAAAGCAGTTCTTCAGATGTATGACTTAACCAAGGATGAAAAGTATCTTAAGTTTGCAGATGATTTTATAGATTACAGAGTCTTTGAAGATGGTACAATAGATGGCTACAGCATTGGTGAGAAGAATATTGATAATGTTAATGCTGGTAAGACTTTATTTGAATTATATGATCTTACAGGTAAGGAAAAGTATAAGAAGGCAGCAGATTTAGTATATTCACAGATAGAGATTATGCCTAGATGCCAGAATGAAGCAAGAAGCTTCTGGCATAAGGATATATATCCTAATCAGGTATGGCTTGATGGTCTTTATATGGGACTTCCATTCTATCTTGAATATGAGACAAGATACAATGACAGAAAGAATTACTCTGATATTTTCGGACAGTTCAAGTTCGTAATTGAGAATATGAGGAATCCTATTAACGGACTTTATTTCCATGCAATGGATACAAGCAGGGAAGCATTCTGGTGTGATAAGGTTACAGGTTTATCACAGCACAGCTGGTTAAGAGCTATTGGCTGGTATACAATGGCGCTTATTGATACACTTGATCAGGTTGATAATAAGGACCATAAGTATGATGCTGAATGCAAGATGCTTGAGGATGCATTTAAGGATCTTGTTGATTCAATGCTTAAGTATCAGGATGAGAGTGGTATGTGGTATCAGGTAGTTAATTATGGTGGTATGGATAAGAACTATCTTGAGACAAGCGGAAGTTCAATTATGGCATATGCACTTCTTAAGGCTATACGTCTTGGATATCTTTCTGATGATTACGCACAGTATGCCAAGAAAGCAATTGATGGCATCTGTGAAAGATACCTTAAGACTAATGAAGATGGTTCATTATCACTCGGTGGTATCTGTCTTGTTGCAGGACTTGGTGGTAATGGAAGAAGACCTGGTACATATGATTATTATATGTCAGAGCCAATCGTAGAAGATGATGCAAAGGGTGTAGGACCATTCCTTCTTGCATATACAGAACTTTTAAGATACGAGAATAAGTAACAGGCAGAATAGAGAACATAATAAAACGGGGTCTTACAGCATATGTCTGGGACTCCGTTTTTTATATATCTGAAGGAGATTAATTATGAAGAAACCATATATAACATTGGAAGAAGCACTTGCCGCAAGAGAAGAAGGAAGGAGAAGCGTTAAATTCCTTACAGAGGCTAATGGATGTATCAATGGCTGTTGTTCAGGAGTTACAATATGCTCAGAAACAGAGTTTAATCCGGAACCTGGATTTCATGATGATCAGGAGGGGTTTTTTGTGTTGGAAGGAAATGGCTTTGTCAGGCTTGACAACGAAGAGTTTAAGGTTAAAGCGGGGGATTCATTCATAGCATTACCGGGTGTCAGGCATACAATGAAAACGGTTGATTCAGAAAAGCCATTGAAGGTTTTCTGGTTTCATAGTGGAATCTGATCAGATATATTTTGCGGCTGGCTTGATGGGGAACTTATATGGAGGTTGCAATGTTTGATGAACTAAGCAGTGAAGATGAGAAGAAGAAATGGCTGTTTAAAGAGAATATAAGGCTGCAGGAATTAAGCAGAAATCTGGAGGATGAGAGAAAACTCATTGAGATTCAGATGGGAATGCTTCAGAGACAGCAGAGTAAGAATATGCTGCTAAAAAAACAGCTTGAGAGTCAGAGAGATTTATTTGAACAAAAATGGAATATTCTGGAAAGGGAAACAAGACAGCTTGCAATTGATAAAGATAAGTTCGAGCGGGAAAAGCTTATATATAAGGACAAGGTTTACCGTGAGGCAAGGCGCAGTATGTCCAATGCTGAAAACGTAAAGATATTCTTTAAGGGGGTTGAGGATACAGCATCCTTAAAAAAGCGTTATAAGGCGCTTTTAAAGATATATCATCCTGATAATATGCATGGAGATAAAGATCTTCTACAGGCTATCAATACAGAATATGAAAGATTATCAAGATTTTATCTTGGAACATAAAGAAAAATGATGTATAATAGGCGTTAGTTTTGTAAAACAAGGCAGAAAATAAGGAGGAATATATGTTTAAGATTAACGATAATTATTTAAAGCTTCCAGGAAGCTATTTATTTTCAACAATCGCCAAGAAGGTAGCAGCTTATCAGCAGGCTAACCCTGATAAGGAAATCATCAGACTTGGTATCGGTGATGTTACACAGCCATTAGCACCAGCAGTTATTGATGCTTTACACAAGTCAGTTGATGAGATGGGACATGCAGAGACTTTCCACGGATATGCACCTGATCTTGGATATGAGTTCTTAAGAAGTGCAATTGCAGACCATGATTACAAGAAACGTGGATGTGATATATCAGCAGATGAGATATTTGTATCAGACGGAGCTAAGTCTGATTCAGGTAATATCGGAGATATCTTCTCAGTAGATAATAAGATTGCAGTATGCGACCCTGTATATCCTGTATACGTTGATACTAATGCAATGGCAGGAAGAACAGGAGATTATATTCCAGAGAAGCAGGCATGGAGCAATGTTGTATATATGCCTTGTACAGCAGAGACTAACTTTGCGCCAGAGCTTCCAAAGGAAACACCAGATATTATATATCTCTGCTTCCCTAACAATCCTACAGGTTCAACAATCACTAAGGATGAGCTTCAGAAATGGGTTGATTACGCTAACAAGGTTGGAGCTGTTATTATCTATGATGCAGCATATGAAGCATATATTTCAGAACCAGATGTTCCTCATACAATTTATGAGTGTGATGGTGCAAGAACATGTGCAATCGAACTTAGATCATTCTCTAAGAATGCAGGATTTACAGGTGTAAGACTTGGATTCACAGTTATTCCTAAGGACCTTAAGAGTGGAGATGTAACACTTCACAGCCTCTGGGCAAGAAGACATGGAACTAAGTTTAATGGTGCTCCATACATTGTACAGAGAGCAGGCGAGGCAGTTTATTCAGAAGCCGGACAGAAGCAGACAGGTGAGCAGATTGCTTACTACATGAATAATGCAAAGACAATACTTGAAGGACTTAAGTCAGCAGGATACACAGTATCAGGTGGTGTCAATGCACCATATATCTGGTTAAAGACTCCAGATAAGATGACAAGCTGGGAATTCTTCGATTACCTTCTTGAGAAGGCTAATGTTGTTGGTACACCAGGCTCAGGCTTCGGACCAAGTGGTGAAGGATACTTCAGACTGACAGCATTTGGTTCATACGAGAACACAGTTAAGGCACTTGAAAGAATCAAGGCGCTTTAATCAGTAATATAATCAATATTAATAATAAAAATGCTGTGCGTTAACAAGATGATGTTAATGCACAGCATTTTTTATAAAATTAATTAGCTTTTTTAGTTTCGTCTTTCTTCTCAGGTATAATCTTTACAATAACAGATTCAGCTCTGTTAGAAGCAACCTTTTCGACAAACATCCAGACATTATCAACAGTGATTTTATCACCGGCTTTAGGAAGTCTGTCAAGTCTTTCAACGATAAGTCCACCAACTGAATCATTATCTTCAGATTCAAGTTTAGTGCCAAGTTCATCGTTTAAATCGTCGAGTTTAAATGAACCATCAACTCTGTATGTAGTATCATTAATCTTAGATAAAGCTTCCTTTTCGTCAGTATCATATTCATCACGGATTTCACCAACAATCTCTTCAAGCAGGTCTTCTGTAGTAATCATTCCTGATGTTGTTCCATATTCGCTAAGGACAATGGCAATGCT
This sequence comes from Eubacterium sp. AF22-9, assembly GCA_003458705.1. Taxonomy (GTDB): domain Bacteria; phylum Bacillota; class Clostridia; order Lachnospirales; family Lachnospiraceae; genus Lachnospira. Next base: position 4,074 of record QRVH01000030.1, read on the forward strand.
TGTTGAACTTAACTGCATTTCCTTAAACAGGTCAGAAGTATTCTTCTGCTCAAATGTAAAGAATGGCTTTCTGATAATGTTCCTTATGTTAAATGTATCGTTATCAGAAGGATTGACAATTAAATCCTTAATATTAAGAATGCCAATTACATTATCAGGTGTATTCTCATAAATAGGAATACGTGTATACATTGTCTGCCTGAACAGAGAAATTATATCATCATATGATGAGTTGACATCAGCAAGAGTCATATCAATCCTTGGAATCATAACATCTTTAGCTGTTGAATCACCAAAATCAAAGAGGTTATTAATGATTTCTTTTCATTTAGATTCAATTACACCTTCCTGCTGGCTTACATTAACAATGGTTCGTATCTCATCCTCAGTAAATATATCTTTCTTCTTGTTATTGTCAATTCTTAATAACCATAAGAAGAAGCCTGCAAGGTGGTCTACTATGAATATAACGGGTGTAAGAACAATCATAAGCACCCATATTATAGGAGCATAAGCCATTGCCATATTAGTGGCATACATGTTGGCAGTATTCTTAGGTGTAATCTCACCAAATATAAGAACAAGAAGCGTAAGAACACCGGTAACAATACCTGTCGCTTTATTACCCCATACACTGATTGTAAATGATGTAGCTAATGCAGAACAGCTGATATTGACTATGTTATTGCCAATAAGAACAGCAGAGAGCATCTTTGCCGGCTGGTCAATAATCTTAATTACAAGAGCAGCCCTCTTATTACCCTCTTCAACTAAAGACAGCACTTTGATTCTGTTCACAGTGATAAATGAAGTCTCTGCAGATGAGAAAAATGCTGATAAAACCAATAAAATAACAATTGCAATAAGTTGGATGATACTATCCGTATCCAAGAAAAATCCCTCCAGTCATAAAATTAAAATATTTCTTTTCATTCTACAGTACGCACATTGTGCCGTCAAGTGCTATTAAAGAAAACAGGAGATAATCATAAGATAACATTTTTAATCATACAATTAATAAAAAGAGGACAACAAAGGAAATCAATGGATTATATAAGAAAAATGGTGAAATCTCTTATTGCAGGATATGTTATAACTCTGCTTATGCTAGGACTTCTTACATATTTTATGAGAAAATTTATACTTGACGAGAAAGCGGTTGATAATATTATATTTGGAATATATGTGGCAGGAAGCTTTACCGGTGCAATGCTTAGTGCATGGATGATAAAAAGGAGGAGAGTTGCTGCAGGAATTATATATGGAGCAGTGTATATTACAGTGTTATTGGTAATAGCTGCAATAATGAAGAAACAGGTACCGGACAGTAGTAATAATATCGCCATGTCAGTAGCTGCATGTGTGGCTGCAGGGGCTTTTGGTGGATTTTTCAGTCCGTGATGTTAATAAATTATATTTTTTAAGATAAAAATGTGAAAAATTTTAAAAAATAAAAAAGGAAAATCAAAAGTTTTGTTGAATAAATAAATTGTGAGCGTTAAAATTAGTGTTTCGGTGCGGGAGGCACATGCAGATGAACATAAGAGAGGAACAGGAAAAAAGGGAACATCTGATACTCAGTCCATATGCCAGTTTTTCTGACCAGTCGCGTGGGCGTGACAGGGAGGAAGAACAGTGTCCGATGAGGACTATTTATCAGAGAGACAGAGACAGGATTATTCATTGTAAGGCATTCAGAAGATTAAAGCATAAAACGCAGGTATTCCTTGCGCCAGAAGGTGATCATTACAGAACAAGACTGACTCATACCTTAGAGGTTGCCCAGATTGCGAGAAGTATCGCAAGGGCGCTTAATCTTAATGAAGATCTGACAGAGGCAATAGCATTGGGACATGATTTAGGACATACACCATTTGGACATGCAGGTGAGAGAACACTTAATTCATTATGCCCTATGGGATTCGCGCACTATAAGCAGAGTATAAGAGTTGTGGAATTGCTTGAAAAAGATGGAAAAGGTCTTAACCTCACATGGGAGGTAAGAGATGGTATAGTTAATCACAGAACATCAGGTAATCCGTCAACGCTGGAGGGAAAAGCTGTAAGACTTTCAGATAAAATAGCATACATTAATCATGATATAGATGATGGCATAAGAGCAGGTATATTAAAGGAAAGCGACATACCTTCTGAATACACATATGTTCTTGGCAATTCAACTAAGGAAAGACTTAACACCATGATTAGTGACATTGTAGTAAACAGTCTTGGAAAGAATGATATTGTTATGTCAGAGCCGGTGCATAAGGCAATGACGGATTTAAGAAAATTTATGTTTGAAAGTCTGTATCTTAATCCTACAGCAAAGAGTGAGGAAGCGAAAGCAGATAAGCTGATAACAGAATTGTACAGATACTATGTTGCGAACACAGATAAACTGCCGGATACATATAAGAGATTCATAACAGAATTTGATGAAAGACCGGAGCAGGTTGTGTGTGATTATATAGCTGGCATGAGCGACCAGTATTCAATAAGCAAGTTTCAGGAAATCTTTGTACCAAAGGCCTGGAAGGGATGAAGTAATGTATTCAAGAGAAGTAATAGATGAAGTAATATCCCGGAATGATATTGTTGATGTTATTTCCGGGTATGTGAAGTTGAAGAAGAATGGAAGTTCATATACCGGACTGTGTCCGTTTCATAATGAAAAATCACCATCATTTTCAGTTTCAGGACAGCGGCAGTTATATCACTGCTTTGGCTGCGGAGTTGGTGGTAATGTCATAACATTTGTCATGGAATATGAGAATATGACATTCTTAGAGGCAGTTAAAATGTTAGGCGAGAGAGCCGGAGTTGCCCTGCCGGAGACTTCAATGTCAGAAGAGGACAGAAAAGAAAGAGGAATAAGGGACCGGCTTTTAGAGATTAATAAGATTGCTGCTACATATTATTACAGGCAGCTTCGTAGTGAGAATGGAAAAGCCGGACTTGCTTATCTTAAGAAGAGAGAATTATCAGACAGCACGATTAACAGCTTTGGTCTGGGTTATGCAACCCAGTCAACAGGCAATCTGTACAAGTTGTTGAAGGAAAAAGGATATGATGATGATATTCTTAAGGAATCAGGACTTTTTACCTATGAGAGAGGTATTCATGAAAAGTTCTGGAACAGAGTAATTTTTCCAATTATGGATATTAATAATAAGGTCATCGGATTTGGTGGAAGAGTTATGGGCGATGCGAAGCCTAAGTATCTTAATTCACCGGAGACAAGGCTGTTTGATAAAAGCCGTAATCTGTATGGTCTTAATATAGCAAGAACATCAAGAAAACCTAACATGATAATATGCGAGGGTTATATGGATGTTATATCAATGCATCAGGCAGGCTTTAATCAGGCTGTTGCATCACTTGGAACGGCACTTACGCCGGGACATGCAAGACTGCTTAAGCGATATACTGATAATGTGCTTATAACCTATGATAGTGATGAGGCAGGAGTTAAGGCGGCACTTCGTGCTATACCTCTTCTTAAAGAAGCAGGACTTTCAACGAAGGTAATTAATATGAGGCCGTATAAGGATCCTGATGAATTCATCAAGGCTATGGGCGCAGAGGCTTTTCAGGAAAGAATTGATAATGCTGAGAACAGCTTTATGTATGAGATAGGAACCATGTTAAGAAATTACGACAGGGGGGATCCGGAAAGCGAGACTGCATTTGAAAGAGAGGTTGCAGCAAAGCTTGTTACATTTAAAGAAAAGCTGGAACGTGATAATTACCTTAAAGCAGTGTGCAGGCAGTTTATGATACCAGAAGATGGCATGAGGCAGATGGTATCAAGACTTGGTAATCAGGAAGGGATTATTTCAAGAAATGCAGGTGTAGGTACTCCGCAGCCAACTGTTGAGCGTAAGCCGAAGAAGAAGCGTGAAGATGGTTTAAGACAGGCAGAGAAAATGCTTCTTACATGGCTCATAAGTGACAGGGACATATTTGATAAGGTTGTAGCTTACATTAAGCCAGAGGATTTTATTGACCCGTTATTTTCGGGGGTGGCAGAGAAAGTATATGAACAGTATGGGACAGGAAATATAAGCCCTGCTGCAATTATAGCTGATTATGCAACAACAGAAGAACATACGGAAGTCGCAGCAATGTTTTCGGCAGACCTGGATGAGAGCCTTAATAATCTGGAAAGAGAAAAGACTCTTAATGACATTGTTATCAGAATTAAGGCTAACAGCCTTAATCATGAACTTAATAAGACTGTAGACCCGAAGCGTATGCAGGAGATAATAATTGAACAGCAGAAGCTGAATCAGATTCATATTAAGTTATAAATATATAGAGCGTGTTACGCGAAGAAGAATGGAGAAGAGAAATGGCTAAGAAAATGGTAGAAACATTAGAAGAGAATGTTAAGGAGACTAAGGAAGAAAAGACAACAGAAAAGAAGACTCCTGCAAAAAAAGCAGCAGCAAAGAAGACAACTAAGAAAGATGAGATTAAAGAAGAAGTAAAAGAAGAGACAGAAAACAGTGACGCAGATGATGCAGAAGCACAGGAAGCTAAATTCTGGGAGAAGATAGAGGGTATTCTTGCAATAGCCAAGAAGAAAAAGAATGTACTTGATTATCAGGAAATTATGACATATTTTCAGGATACAGATTTTGAAGCTGACAGAATGGAGAAGGTATTTGAAATTCTTGAGCTAAAGAAAGTAGATGTAAGAATGAATGATGTACCTGATGAAGATGAGGATATTATTCTTGATGATGAAGATGAGATTGATATTGAGAAGATAGATCTTTCTGTTCCTGATGGAATCGGTCTTGATGATCCGGTAAGAATGTATCTGAAGGAGATAGGTAAAGTACCTCTTCTTAGTGCTGATGAAGAGATTGAGTATGCCAAGAGAATGGAAGAAGGAGATGAGGAAGCCAAGAAAAGACTTGCAGAAGCTAACTTAAGACTTGTTGTAAGTATTGCAAAACGTTATGTTGGACGTGGTATGCAGTTCCTTGATCTTATTCAGGAAGGTAACTTAGGCCTTATAAAGGCAGTTGAGAAATACGATTACAGAAAAGGATTCAAGTTCAGTACATACGCTACATGGTGGATCAGACAGGCTATTACAAGAGCTATAGCTGACCAGGCCCGTACTATAAGAATTCCTGTTCATATGGTAGAGACAATTAACAAGCTTGTAAGAGTACAGAGACAGCTGCTTCAGGAACTTGGAAGAGAACCATCACCAGAGGAGATTGCAGAGAATATGGATATTCCTGTAGAGAGAGTAAGAGAGATTCAGAAGATTTCGCAGGAACCGGTATCTCTTGAGACACCTATTGGTGAAGAGGAAGACAGCCATCTTGGAGATTTCATTCAGGATGATAATGTTCCTGTTCCGGCAGAGGCAGCAGCTTCTACACTTCTTAAGGAACAGCTTGTTGAAGTACTTGGAACTCTTACAGAAAGAGAGCAGAAGGTATTAAGATTAAGATTCGGTATGGATGATGGAAGAGCAAGAACTCTTGAGGAAGTTGGTAAAGAATTCAATGTAACAAGAGAACGTATCAGACAGATTGAAGCCAAGGCATTAAGAAAGTTAAGACACCCAAGCCGCAGCCGTAAGTTAAGAGATTATCTTGATTAGGATTAAGCTATGGTAAGAATATCGGACAGATTAAGAACAGTTGCACATATGTGTAATAAGGGCGCAGTCGTGGCTGACATAGGTACAGACCACGGCTATCTTCCTATATATCTTGTGCAGGAAGGAATAGCTCCGTCTGCTATTGCGATGGATTTAAGAAAAGGTCCGCTCGAAAAAGCAAAGAAGCATATATGTGATAATTGTTTAGAGGACAGAATACAGACAAGACTTTCAGACGGATTGGAAAAGCTTTCAGAGAATGAAGCTGATATTATAACCATATGTGGTATGGGTGGAAGGCTTATAGCTGATATTGTAACTAAGGGAATGAATGTTATTACCCGGAATACAACACTTATAGTATCACCGCAGTCAGAAGTAGGAGATTTCAGACATTTTCTTGTTTCACAGAGATTGGTTGTTGATGATGAGAAGATGCTTAAGGAAGACGGTAAGTATTATTTTATTATCAAATGCAGAAAGTCAGACGAAAATGTTTATTCTGAATACAGTGAGACGCAATATCAGTACGGATGGAAGCTTTTAGAGAACAAAGATAAGACTCTTTATGAATATCTTATAAAAGAGAAAGAGACTAATGATGGGATAAGTAACAGTCTTAAGAAAGATGAGAGTAATCCTACGGTTAAGTTAAGATTACAGCAGCTTTCGCAGAAGAATAATATAATTATGGATGCATTGTCATATTATGACTGATGCGTAAGAGGAGGATGCTATGGGAATGACACTGGCACAGCTTGCAGCAGAGAAGCAGAACGAATATAAGGATGAGATTATACTCGCTAATGTTAATGGTAAGCTTAAAGAACTTGGAGAAGAATATATCCCTGATAGTGATGTTACATTTGTTACAACTTCGACATCAATAGGTAATGAGACATACAGAAGAAGCGTGGTTCTTCTTATGCTTGCAGCCATAGATAAGATACACAGGAATATTGACAGAGTTGTTGTTGAATATTCTTTAAGTAAGGGATTGTACTGTACATTTGATGGAGACTTCAGACCCGACAAAGAGTTTATAGATGAAGTTAAGTCAGTTATGCACAGTATGGTTGAGAAGGATCTTCCAATCAAGAAAGAGCTGATGAAGATATCTGATGCTATGAATCTTTTTAAAGAAAAAGGAATGACAGATAAGACATCACTGTTCAAATACAGAAGAAGTTCATTTGTTAATGTGTATGACCTGAATGGCTACAAAGATTATTTCTACGGATATATGGCATCTTCTACAGGCATGCTTGGGGTATTTGACATATTCCTGTATGACGAGGGAATAGTGTTACAGCTTCCGGTTAAGAACGCACCTCTTGAAGTTCCTGAATTTAATCCACAAACAAAGCTGTTTAATGTGTTAAAGGAAAGCACAAGCTGGGCAAAGATGCTTGGCATGTCTACGGTTGGAGAACTTAATGACCATATAACTAATGGGGATATGACTTCTTTTATGCTTACGCAGGAGGCACTTCAGGAACAGAAAATTGTTGAGATAGTTGATGAGATAAAGAAAAGACCGCATACTAAATTCATCATGATAGCCGGTCCATCTTCTTCAGGAAAGACAACATTTTCACATAGATTATCAATTCAGCTTATGGCTAATGGATATAAGCCACACCCAATTGCTGTCGATAATTACTTTGTTGAAAGAGAGCAGACACCTATTGATGAGAATGGTGATTACAATTATGAAGACCTTCATGCAGTAGACATTGAACTTTTTAATAAGCATATGACCAGACTTCTTAACGGAGAAAAAGTGGAGCTGCCGGAATTTAACTTTAAGTTCGGAAGAAAGGAATATAACGGTAATTTCTTACAGTTAGGGGAAGAGGATGTTCTTGTAATAGAAGGAATCCATTGCCTTAATGATGAATTATCATATTCACTTCCAATAGACAGTAAGTTCAAGATATATATCAGTGCACTTACACAGCTTAATGTAGACGAACATAACAGGGTATCAACTACAGATGGAAGACTTTTAAGAAGGCTTGTAAGAGATTACAGGACAAGAGGAGCATCTGCAAAGAAGACTCTTTCAATGTGGGAGTCTGTAAGAAGAGGCGAAGAGAAGAACATCTTCCCATTCCAGGAGCAGGCGGATGTTATGTTTAACTCAGCAATGCCATATGAACCATGTGTATTAAAACCATTCGTTGAGCCTATACTTTTCCAGGTAACAGAAGCTGACCCTGAATATCAGGAAGCAAACAGGCTGCTTAAGTTCATGAACTATTTCCTTCCATGCGGCTACGAGAACGTACCAATCGATTCTATATTACGGGAATTCGTAGGCGGAGGATGTTTCAAGGTGTGATGATTGTAAATAAAAACACCCAGGGCTTAGTGCTCTGGGTGTCTGCTTTCAAGTGAATTTCTGTATTCACGGGACATCTCAAAAAGACTTGCGACATAGCCTGGGGTCTTTTTATCGATGTTATCTTTAATTGTTTCAAGCATTTCAATATACTGTTCAAGAATGTTGCTGATTGCAGAGCTGTTAGTCAAACATATCTGTTCCCACATTTCAGGAGAAGAAGCTGCAACTCTTGACATGTCACGAAAGCAGCCTGCGGCAAGTAACTGCATGTGCTTTTCTTCGTCATCATTGTCCGATACAACATGAACTAGTGCAGTTGATAAAAGATGTGGAACATGGCTTATGGCGGCAACAGATTTGTCGTGAACATGATAATCCATGACGATAGGGCGCATGCCAACATCTGATGCAAACTGTTTCATTAATTCGATTTTTTCAGGCTTGGTTTCTTTGGTTGGTGTGATTATGTATCTTGCACCTTTTATAATTGATGAACCTGAATTCTCATAACCTGTTTTTTCGGAGCCAGCCATAGGATGTCCACCAATAAAGCGGTCATTAAGTCCTAATGAATCGGCTGCTTCATGTATGATAGTCTTGACGCTTCCGACATCGGTGATTATGCAGTCCGGACTGGCAATGACTTTTAATTTCGTAAGATATTCTGTGATAGTAATTACAGGTGTGCATAACAGGATTATGTCACATTGTGCAAATGTTTCGTCTACCGCAGGAGCAGCGACATCAACAATACCATCAGCAACCGCAGCGATTACTGGTTCTAAATGTCTGCTTGTGGCAGTTATATGATAATCCCTGCCGCTTTCTTTAAGGGCATGGGCTAAGGATCCTGCAATGAGTCCGAAACCTATGAATCCAACCTTTGTCTTCATATGTTATAACCTCCATGTAAGAAATATTAATATTCATGCGAATAGCGGTATTTTAACACTTTAAAGCAATAATGTAAAGGCGGCTATTTAATTGACAAATTAAAGTGATGTGTGTAGAATGTTTTTATGCGTTTTTAAGGAGGAATGTGTTATGTCGGCAGTATATAACCACAAAACAGTTGAAAAGAAGTGGCAGCAGGTATGGCAGGATGAAAAAGCCTTTGCTGCAACTAATGATTATTCAAAACCAAAGTATTATGCACTTGTAGAGTTTCCATATCCATCAGGACAGGGACTTCATGTAGGTCATCCAAGACCATATACAGCGCTTGATATTGTAGCAAGAAAGAGAAGAATGCAGGGATATAATGTTTTATATCCAATGGGTTGGGATGCATTTGGTCTTCCAACTGAGAACTATGCTATTAAGAACAAGATTCACCCTAAGATAGTTACTAAGAATAATATAGATCATTTTAAGGAACAGCTTCAGTCAATTGGTTATTCATTTGACTGGGACAGAGAGATTAATACTACAGATCCTGATTATTATAAGTGGACTCAGTGGATTTTCCTTAAGCTTTTTAAGGCTGGACTTGCATATAAGCAGGAGATGCCTATCAACTGGTGTACTTCATGTAAGGTAGGTCTTGCAAATGAAGAAGTAGTTAATGGTGTATGTGAAAGATGTGGTTCACCTGTTGTCCGTAAGGTCAAGAGTGAGTGGATGCTTAAGATTACTGATTATGCAGATAAGCTTATAGAAGGACTTGACCATGTTGATTATATCGAGAGAGTTAAGACACAGCAGAAGAACTGGATTGGACGTTCTACAGGTGCTGAGGTTGATTTTGCAATTGCTGGTAAGGAAGATAAGTTAAGAATATATACAACAAGATGCGATACACTTTTCGGTGTTACTTATATGGTTGTATCACCAGAGCATCCATATCTTGATAAGTATAAGGACGAGATTAAGAACTGGGATGAGATAGAAAGCTATAGAGAGCAGGCTTCAAGAAAGTCAGATTTCGAGAGAGCAGAGCTTGCAAAGGATAAGACAGGTGTAGAGATTGACGGACTTAAGGCAGTTAATCCGGTTAATGGCAAGGAAGTTCCAATCTGGGTATCAGATTATGTACTTATGAGCTATGGTACAGGTGCTATCATGGCTGTTCCTGCTCACGATGAAAGAGACTGGGAGTTTGCCAAGAAATTTAACCTTCCTATCATTCAGGTTGTAGCAAAGAACGGTGAGGAAGTTGATGTTAATGAAGCAGCATTTACAGATGTAGCAACAGGTGTTCTTATTAATTCGGATTTCATTAACGGACTTGAAGTTAAAGAAGCTAAGGAAAAGATGATTGAATTCCTTACAGAAAAGGGAATTGGTAATGCAAAGGTTAATTATAAGCTCCGTGACTGGGTATTCTCTCGTCAGAGATACTGGGGCGAGCCTATTCCAATTGTTCATTGTGACAAATGTGGCTATGTTCCAGTTGATGAGAGCGAACTTCCTTTACTTCTTCCAGAGGTAGAAAGTTATATGCCTACAGATAATGGAGAATCACCTCTTGCAGCCATGACAGACTGGGTTAATACAACATGCCCATGCTGTGGCGGACCAGCTAAGAGAGAGACTGATACAATGCCTCAGTGGGCTGGATCATCATGGTATTTCTTAAGATATACAGATCCACATAACACAGAGACACTCGCAAGTCAGGAAGCACTTAAGTACTGGCTTCCGGTAGACTGGTATAACGGAGGAATGGAGCATACAACATTACACTTACTCTATTCAAGATTCTGGCACAGATTCCTTTACGACCAGAAGGTTGTACCTTGCCCAGAGCCATATCAGAAGAGAACATCCCACGGTATGATTCTTGGTGAGAACGGCGAGAAGATGAGTAAGTCAAGAGGCAATGTTGTTAATCCTGATGATATCGTAAGAGATTATGGTGCAGATACATTAAGAACATACGAGATGTTTATCGGTGCATTTGACGCAGCAGCTTCATGGTCAGAGGATGGCGTTAAGGGCTGCCGCAGATTCTTAGACAGAGTATGGAAGCTTCAGGATATAATGACTGATGAGGAAGGTTTCTCTAAGGAATTTGAGACAAAGATGCATCAGACAATTAAGAAGGTTTCATTTGATTATGAGAATCTGAAATACAATACAGCTATTGCACAGCTCATGACTATGCTCAATGATTTCAGCAAGGCAGGTAAGATTACTAAGGGAGAACTCAAGACATACCTTATCTTACTTAATCCGGTTGCTCCACACATTACAGAAGAGATGTGGGAAGCAATCGGCGAGAACGGAAGAGTATATCAGCAGACATGGCCTGAATACGATGAAGCTAAGACAGTTGAGTCAACGGTTGAGATAGCAGTCCAGATTAATGGAAAGACTAAGTCTACTATCAATATCGCCAAGGATGCTGACAAGGACAGTGTAATTGCTGCCGCTAAGGAAGCACTTGGAAGCAGGCTTTCTGGTAACATTATTAAAGAAATATATGTACCGGGAAGAATTGTTAATATTGTTGCAAAGTAATTAATAATAATAATACATTAATTCATGTTAAGAAGAGAGAGAAGCTCAGGCAGAAGCCTGAGCTCTTTTTCGCTCAGCTGCCCAGACATACTGTTGATGACTAATTGACAATCTTCTTTTGTGAAGGTTATACCGGATTTTTTAGCTTTATCATTGATAGCAAACAGAAGAGGGATGATTTCATCATTTTTCTTTCCCTGGGATAAAGTCTTGAATTCATTGAGAAGAAGCTGTTTTCTAAAATCTAATTCTGACATAAAATCCTCCAAATATTAAAGATTGAGATTATTCAACTGTTCTGTATAAGCATCATACATTTTTTGCTGGGCAGGATTAAGAAAACTATTACTGCCACTCTGGTCACGATTTAAAATATTGAATAAATCGGACATTTTGTTATAGTTTTTAAAATTACTCAGAATATTCCGGAGATTGTCGGGACAGTAAGTAAGAATAACATTCATGATATTTTCATCTGAAAGTATATCCTGTATTGGACTGTTTAACGAAAGGTGGGGCTTTGCAGAACATGCCGCAATACGAAGGCTTTCAGGGCGGCTGTAATAGTTCATTGTACATGAAAATTCATATGCACGGAGCAGAGGACTAAGTGTCTGCTGGGTATTAAATTCCATAAAAGGAAGAATTGCTTTGGCAAGCTGTATGAATTGTGGCAGTGTCTGCATATCAAATTCTGTTATGGGAAGTTCTTTCATGTGAACTCTCGGCGGAATATTTTATTCTATATATATTAGGTTATATGTCTTAATTATGCCTGTAAGTCTTAGCAATTAATAAATAAGTCCATATAATATATAAAAAAGGAATTATGATATGGTAATTAATATGGATGTTCAGGACAATGGCAATATACTTGTTGAAGAAGAGAATACCATATATGAAATAGATGGAAAATGTATGATGGAACATAATAATAATTAATATATAAGGGCTGCCGTTTAAGGCAGCCCCATATTAAATAATTACTGGCATCCGCATCCACTGTTGCATCCACATCCGCTGTTGCATCCGCAACCAAAGCCATTGAGGAAGTTAGTTCCATTGCCACAGCCACAGCATAAGAAGAGGAGAATTATAATCCAGAAGGAATTGCAACCATTTCCACAACCATTGTTGCATCCACATCCGTTATTTCCGTCAAAGAGGAGAAGGAGAATGATAATCCATACAATAGAATTGCAGTTATCTCCACATCCGCCGCATCCTCCGCAGTTTGTTGCTGCTAAATCACTCATGTAAAAGTCCTCCAAAATTAATCTACAATACAATATTATGGCTTACAGCATGACCCTGTTACACAGTATATGAAAATTTTATTGCAATCTTTAGGAAATTATTATATTCTAAATACAGTGCGTTTAAATGGAAAAGCACTATAAATATTAGCAAAGAGTGGGATGAATATTATGAAAGTATCGGTTATTATACCTTCACTGAATCCTGATAATAAGCTTGTAGCTGTAGTTGATGCTTTACTTGAAGAAGGCTTTAAGGACATCATTATTGTTAATGATGGAAGTGATGAGGAACATATGGCTCCTTTTAATGAAGTAGCAGCACATAGTGAATGTACAATTCTTACACATGAAGTTAACAAGGGAAAAGGAAGAGGCTTGAAGACTGCATTTGAATTCTGCCTTGAGAATAGAAAAGATATTGATGGAGTTGTGACAGTAGATGGTGATAATCAGCATCGTGCCAAAGATATTAAGAAATGCAGTGAAACTATGGTTAGTACAGGCAATGTCGTTTTAGGCGTAAGGGATTTTACTGGTGATGATGTACCGGCAAGAAGTAAATTTGGCAATAATATGACTAGTGGAGTATTTAAGGTGCTTTGCAGATTGAATATTTCGGACACACAGACCGGCTTAAGAGCAATACCTTACAAGTACCTTGAGACATTTGACAAGGTAGAAGGCGAGCGATTTGAGTATGAGACTAATATGCTGCTTGCTTTCAAAAAGTATAATATTGGATTTCAGGAAGAATCGATAGAAACTGTGTACATAGAAGATAATTCATCATCACATTTTAATCCTGTCAAAGATTCAATTAAGATATACAAAGTGATATTTAAATATTTATTTAAAAGCACAGGCATGAAATATGTAGGAAGCTCTATTGCTTCGTGGGCTATAGATAATATAATATTTAATGTGCTTGAATTTGTGCTTATAGGGCTTACAGTCAGCTTAAGAATATTCATAAGTACAGCAGCGGCAAGAGTGCTTTCATCAGTTTTTAATTTCTCGCTTAACAGAAATGCAGTATTTAAATCACAGTCCGGTCTTAAACAGACGGTGGTAAGATATTACATTTTATGGTTCTGTCAGCTTGCTTGTTCTTATGCTTTGGTGTATATTGCTACAAAGCTGCTGGCATTAAGCATTGTGCTTTCAGGAATTGCCAAGATAATAATTGATCTTGCATTGTTCTTTGTAAGTTATCAGATTCAGAAAAGATGGGTTTTTAAGTAACGGTTTAGGAGGAAGTTATAGTGGCAAAAAGAAAGAATAATATTGACGATATAGATATCGTTGATGATTTTGAACTTGAAGATATTGATGATTTTGATCCATTTGACGTTTTAGATGACAGCTATGAAGATAAAAAGTCGTATGGTAACGATAAGCCACGAGGTGGCAACGCATCTAATAAAAGAAATAAAAATAAAAAGAAGAATCCAGTTCTTGTATGGGCAGGAAGAGTCGGTGCGACACTTTTGTCAACTATTCTTATTCTGGTGATATTTCTGTATGCTGTTATGGCAATGCTTGTGTATGGACCGTCTAAGACAGCAAAGATTCAGTTTGTACTTTCTGTACAGGAGACAAGTGCAATAGGATTTCTTGCTAACTGGTTCTGCTCTCAGGATGAGATAGACCAGATTAAGGCCAATAACGCAATTAAAGATACAGATGAGATAACAGATGCGGGACTTGTAAATATTGATACAGCAGCCCAGGATCCAGAAACTCCTGATATTGAGATTGTAGATGTAAAGGGTGCTACATATTCTGGAAAACTCATGATTGTAAAAGATCCAAGCAGATTATTTGTGGGAACAGTTCCTGAATTTACCAATGGAAATGGAATGGTTGTTGCAGATATTGCAAAGAGATATGATGCAATCGGAGGAGTTAATGGCGGAGAATTTGTTGATGGAGAAACAACTTATACAGCAATGCCGATTGGTCTTGTAATGAAAGACGGAGAGATTCTTAATGATAATGGCGGAACATCTCATGTTACCGGAATTACATTTGATAATAAGCTTGTTCTTGGTAATATGAATGCTGCAAAGGCAAAGGAACTTAATATAAGAGACTGCGTAAGCATAAGCAATCATATTGGTCCATTTCTTATTGTTAATGGAGAGGCTCAGGATATTGTTGGTATTGCAGGGGGAACTAATCCAAGAACTGCCATAGGACAGACAGCAGATGGAAAGATTCTTCTTCTTGCAGTAGATGGAAGACAGCCTAACAGTATAGGTGCTACATTTTCAGACCTACAGGATATTATGGCACAGTATGGAGCTGTAAATGCATCTACAATGGATGGTGGAACATCAACACAGATGTATTATGATGGTGAAGTAATAAATGTACCATATTCACCAACAGGTCCAAGAAGCTGTCCGACAGCATTTTTAATTAAGTAAGGAGGAGAAAAGTAGTATGCCACGAAATAATAAAAGAAAAAAGAAGCTTTCAATTTTTAAAAAATTCTTATGTATATACTGCGGGATTCTTCTTCTGGCAGGTGTGATTACATTAATTATGCTTCATAGTCTTTTAAAAGATTATGAAGAGGGAATGCCATCAGGAACAATGGATAAGATTGTGAATCAGTTTACTCCTGATGGGATTGGAAAGCTTTTATCAGATAATGACGTGAAAGTAAATGAGTTTGAAACGAATGATACGATAGCAGCATATTTTACAGATAGATTAAATGACGGTACAGTATCATATAAGAAAAAGGCTGGTGAATATTCTGAAAAAACTCCTGTGTATGTAGTATATGCAGGTGATACGCCGATAGCAAAGGTTGAACTTGAATCGGCAGGAAAGAATGCACATAAATTTAATAAATGGACTCTTGGAACTATTTCTTTTGGAGATTTTACAAAGGACCTTGCAGAAGTTAAAATAACAGCTCCAACAGGTGCTGATGTTTATATTAATGGAGTACAGGTTACTGATACATACAAGACAGAGTCAGAAGTTAAGTTTGCACCTTGTCTGCATGTATCAGATTATGTTACGGTACCAACTAATGATGTGTATGATGTAGGACAGCTTATAGCAAAGCCTGATATAACAGCAAAGCTTAATGGTAAAGATCTGACAGTTGATTATGACAAGAAGACAGGATATACAATTTACTATCCATCGGATGATGAATTGTATAAAAGTATGGAATCAAGGATATATACAATAGCGGAACAGTATGGAGCTATATTATCAACAGGGGAAGTCTTTCTAAGCTTTCAAGCTATATGGTTGGTACTGCAGCTGAGTATGTCAGTGATATTCCTGCTATATGGGCGTACCTCTGGGGTAAGTCATATACTTATCAGTTCAACAATGAATCTATTACTAATTTCAGAAAGTATTCAGACAAATGTTTCTCATGTGATGTCTATTATGACCTTTATGTTGATTACAAGACAGGTAATACAACATATAAAACATCGCTTACATATACATTTGTAAAACAGAATGGTACATGGATGCTGGCTGATTTCTTAATTAATTAATATAAAATATAAGCCGTTCTAATCGTATGTGGTTGGAACGGCTTTTTTAACAAAAAATTTATGGATTTTATTGTATATAAGATGTAAAATCTAATTCGAAAACAATTATTACATAAGATTTGGAGATGAATATGTCGGAGTCTAATAAACGTAATTTTATAGTTCATGGAAGTATTCTTGCAATTGCAGGTATTCTTGTCAGGATAATAGGCATGCTTTACAGAATTCCTGTAGTTAACATTATAGGAAGTGAAGGCAATGGTATATATGGAGCTGCTTTCAACATATATAATATAATGCTTGTGTTGTCTTCGTACGGACTGCCAATGGCTGTATCAAAGCTTGTGTCAGCAAGATTTACAAAGAAAAGATATAAAAGTGCTGCTAAAGTATTAAGATGTTCTTTAATGGTTGCAGTGTGTACAGGAGGTATCGCAGCACTTCTTGTATTTTTTGGCGCTTCATTTATAGAGAATGTTATATATGGAGGAGGACTTCCGGGACTTGCGGTTCCATTAAGGATTCTTGCACCGACAATATTCCTTGTTGCAATTCTTGGGGTTATAAGAGGATTCTTTCAGGGACAGAGTACAATGATTCCAACTGCGGTATCGCAGATACTTGAACAGATTGTTAATGCGATTGTTAGTATTGCAGCAGGATATGGAATGATGAAAGCATTTGCTTCATTACCTGATGTGGCTGCATATGGAGCGGCAGGAAGTACGCTTGGTACTGCGATGGGAGCACTTACGGCTGTTTTATTCATGGGATTTTTGTATGCGGTATATACACCGACATTTAACAGACTAAAAAGAAAAGACAGACATACAGAGAACCAGAGCACAGGGCAGATTTGTAAGATAATCATATATACAATGATACCAATTATACTTGGACAGACATTTTATCAGATAAGTGCTTTGATAGACGATGTAATGTTTAGCAATATAATGGTTGGAAGAGATATTACTAAGAGCATATCTATGGATCTTGGTAATTTCAGTTCAAGCTACAGCCTGCTTATAGGAATTCCACAGGGGGTTGCATCTGCAATGTCTGCTTCGATGCTGCCTAGCGTTGTTGCATCATTTACAGACAGGGATTATGATTCTATATATGATAAGATTACTAAGACATTAAAGACTAACATGTTTATTGCTGTTCCATCATTTGTAGGGCTGTTTGTTATAGGTCAGCCTATAATAAAGCTGTTATTTTCCCGCTATAACAGCGCTCAGGGTGGAATGATGTTAAAAATAGGTGCGATTGCGGTAGTATTCTATACACTCTCTACAGTTACAAGTACAGCACTGCAGGGAATTGACCGTGTAAATGTACCAATGATTCATTCATCTATATCACTTGCTGTTCATATTGTGCTGGTATTCGTGCTTCTTAAGTTCTCGGCACTAGGAATATATGCAGTGGTTATAGGTAATGCAACATTTCCAATATTAATATTTATACTTAATCTAAGAACCTTATATCAGGAGATTGATTATACGATGCCGTATATAAGTGTATTTGCAAAACCAGGTATATCGGCACTTATAATGGGCGTGTTCACATGGCTTTCATATAAGGGAATGTATACACTTACATCATCTAATGTTCTGGCACTGGTAATAGCTTTATGGTTGCATTAATAACATATTTTGGCCCTTACTATGCTTTAACTAAGATGAGAGTATTTGAATAAAGCAGGAATGTGATTCCTGACTGGAAAGGAATAATATGCTTTGTGAGAATTGTCATCAGAATGAAGCTTCAATTCATTATACAGAAATAATTAACGGAGTTAAGAAGGAACACCATATATGCATGGATTGTGCAAGAAGGCTTAATTTTGCAGGAATGTCAGACAGTTCAGATGCGGAGTTTCCATTTGTAAGGCTTCTGACGGGGCTGCTGGCTGGTAATTCAGCCCAGGTGGAAGACGGACCTATGATGCATATCAGATGCCCAGGCTGTGGAATGACATTTGATGAATTTACTATGGTTGGTAAATTTGGTTGTGCTGAGTGCTATGGGGTATTCGGACCTCTTATTGAGGATAATATGAAAAGACTGCATGGAGATTCAGTTCATAGGGGAAAGATATATAAGAAATACTCAGGGCTGTCTGATGAAAATAATGAGACAGATACTCTGCCAGTCATGCAGGATGAAAATGATGATTATGAAAGCCGTATCAGGAAACTGGGGATAAAGTTAAGAGAGGCTGTTGAGATAGAGAATTATGAAGAGGCAGCCAGATTAAGGGACATGATTCACCAGTTAAAGAAAATGGATAATACGGATGATTCAACACAGGGAGGCGGTCACGATGCTTAGATGGTTTGAAGAGGGCGGCAATAACTCTGATGTTGTTATATCAAGCAGAGTAAGGCTTGCCCGTAATATTAATGGATATAATTTTTCTTATAAGATGTCAGACACAGATGCTAAAAAGCTGGTTAAAAATGTTACTGACCAGTTAAAGATAATATCGCCAATAAGCGGTTATAATTCATATAATTTTGACTATCTTGATGCTTATCAGAAGATGGGCATGAGGGAGAGACATGTTATAAGTCCGTATCTTGAAAAGCAGGATTACGCAGCAGGATTTGTTGCACCTGATGAAGATGTGTCAATAATGATTAATGAAGAGGATCATATAAGAATACAGGCATTTGCTTCCGGAATGAATATGCAGAAAGCGTATACACTGGCTGATAAGATGGATGATGTTATCGGAGATGTACTTGACTATTCGTATGATCAGAAGTTTGGCTATCTTACAACCCTTCCATCTAATGCAGGTACAGGAATGAGAGCAAGTTATATGCTACATTTGCCAGCACTTGCAGGAAATGATAAAATATCAGGGCTGATTCCTGAGGTTGGAAGATTCGGACTTGTGCTAAAAGCAATGGAGGGCGACAATAACAGAGCTTTAGGTGATATATACCAGCTTACTAATCTGGTAACACTTGGAAAGAGTGAGAAAGATATAATTGACAATCTGGATAATATAGCAGAACAGATTATTGCACAGGAAAGAAATTACAGGAAGCAGTATATTACAAAAAGAAAAATGACAGCACTTGATATGGTGTACAGGTCATATGGTGTGTTAAAATATGCCAGAAAGGTTACACTTAATGATGGAGAGCTGCTGCTTTCCCAGATAAGATTCGGACTTGCATCAGGGCTTATTAAGGCTGACGGATTTGATGAGAGTAATATATATCAGCTTATGATTGGAATTCATCCGGCAAATCTTCTTATGATTTCTAACAAGGATATGAATGAAGAGGAACTGGAAGTGTCACGGGCTGATTTTATAAGAGAACATCTTCCAACAATACATTAACAGATATTTACGAAATCAATCATAGAAAGGGTTATAGATATGCAGAGCAGATTTACCAGCAAAGCGCAGGAGGCACTTAATTATGCGGCAGATACAGCGGCTATGTTAGGTCATGGTTATATAGGTTCAGAGCATCTTCTTATAGGACTTATCAAAGCGGAGGGCGGACTTGCATCTTCAGTTCTTCTTAGCAATGATATTACGGATGAGAAGATAATTAATCTTGTGTGCCAGCTTATAGCACCAGATAGTGTAGTTAATGTCAAAGAACCATCAGGATATACTCCAAGGGTTAGACATATACTCGATAATGCAGCAAGAGAGGCAGCAAGATTTAAGTCAGAGCTTATAGGAACAGAACACATTTTAATAGCAATAATAAAAGAAACAGACAGCGTAGCTTCAAGGCTTCTTAATACTATAGGGGTTCCTGTCAAGAAGATGTATGTTGATCTTCTTATGGCTATGGGAGAAGATGCCGGCAGGGTTAAAGAAGATTTCCAGAATGGAAGACCTAGAGGAAATGATAAAAAAAGCACAGCAACTCTCGACCAGTACAGCAGGGATCTTACACAGATGGCAAGAGAAGGCAGATTGGACCCTGTTATTGGCAGGGAAGAAGAGATTCAGAGGGTTATTCAGATATTGAGCAGAAGAACTAAGAATAATCCTTGCCTTATAGGTGAACCGGGAGTTGGTAAGACTGCCATAGCAGAAGGACTTGCAGCCAGAATAGTTGAAGGAAATGTGCCTGAGACAATTAAGGA
Organism: Eubacterium sp. AF22-9; assembly: GCA_003458705.1. Taxonomy (GTDB): domain Bacteria; phylum Bacillota; class Clostridia; order Lachnospirales; family Lachnospiraceae; genus Lachnospira. Next base: position 24,426 of record QRVH01000030.1, read on the forward strand.
CAAGCGTCTTCTGACATTAGATTTGTCAGGTATGGTTGCCGGTTCTAAGTACAGGGGTGAATTTGAGGAAAGAATCAAGAAGGTAATAGCAGAGGTTAAAAATGCTGGAAATGTATTACTTTTTCTGGATGAGATTCACACAATAATAGGTGCTGGAGGAGCAGAGGGAGCAATAGATGCGTCTAATATATTAAAACCATCTCTTGCAAGAGGAGAAATCCAGCTTATTGGTGCTACAACTCTTGAGGAGTATAGAAAACATATTGAGAAGGATGCTGCTCTTGAGAGAAGATTCCAGCCTGTTAAGGTTGAAGAACCTACGGCAGAAGAGGCAATTCAGATATTAAGAGGCCTTAAGGCAGGTATGAAGAGCATCATCATGTTACAATTACAGATGAGGCAGTAGTTGCAGCTGTTAAGTTATCTAAGAGATATATCAATGACAGATTCCTTCCTGATAAGGCTATTGATCTTATTGATGAAGCATCTTCTAAGACAAGGCTTGATGCATATGTAATGCCTGATGAGATTAAGACATTAGAGGCACAGATAGAACAGCTTACCAAGGATAAGGAAGAAGCAATAAAGTCAGAAGCTTATGAGCAGGCTGGTGAAATTAAGAAGAAACAGTTAAAGAAAAAAGAACAGCTTGAAAAGATGACAAAGCAATGGCAGGATAGTATCAATAAGAATAATCTTATTGTCGATGAAGATGAGATTGCTTCTGTTGTATCGACATGGACAAAGATTCCTGTACAGAGAATTGCACAGGCAGAGTCTGAGCGTCTTATGAAACTGGAAGAAACTTTACACAACAGGGTTATAGGACAGGACGAGGCTGTTGCAGCTGTTGCTAAGGCAATACGAAGAGGAAGAGTGGGACTTAAAGATCCTGACAGACCAATTGGCTCATTCCTTTTCTTAGGACCTACAGGTGTTGGAAAAACAGAACTTTCAAAGGCACTGGCAGATGCAATGTTTGGTACAGAGAATTCTCTTATAAGAGTTGATATGTCAGAATTTATGGAGAAGCATACAGTGTCAAAGCTTATAGGTTCACCTCCAGGATATGTAGGATATGATGAGGGAGGACAGCTTAGTGAGAAAGTAAGAAGAAATCCATACTCTGTAATTCTTTTTGATGAAGTTGAGAAAGCCCACCCGGATGTGTTTAATGTACTTTTACAGGTGCTTGACGACGGGCATATCACTGATTCAACAGGCAGGGTTATAGATTTCAAGAATACTATAATTATAATGACTAGCAATGCTGGAGCTGAAAATATTGTATCGCCTAAATCACTGGGATTCTCGTCAGGAATGACTGAGCAGCAGAATCATGAGGAGATGAAGGGCAAGGTTATGGACGAGGTTAAGAGAATATTCAAGCCGGAATTCATTAACCGAATAGATGATATAGTTGTATTCCATGTTCTTGGAAAAGAGCAGATAGCACAGATTGTCGATATAATGATTGCCAATGTCAATAAGCGTATTATGGAACAGATGAAATTATCAATAGAGCTTGATGATGCAGCTAGACAGTGGCTTGTCGATAAGGGTTATGATTCTAAATATGGTGCAAGACCATTACGCCGTACAATCCAGAATGAGGTTGAAGATGTTCTTGCGGAGCGGATTCTTATGGGAAAAGTCCACGCTGGCAATAAAGTAAAGATAACTGTAAAGGATAATAAGCTTAACTTTACCCTCAAGAGAGGAATGAATAAATAAATTAATAAATAAACAATAAACAACTGACAAATTGCTGGCGCTTTTTGTCAGTTTATTGTATAATTACTACATACATATCGTAACATATAGGAGGATAATAATATGCCAGTAGTAAATGAATTGATTCGTTCAGAAGCGGATGGAGCAATCAGCTTTGGTAATTATAAGTTGGATACCAAGTCAAAGCTGCCAGATTTCGAACATTGTGGAGATACATACAAGGTTAAGACATTTAACGAAATCACAAAGCTTGAGAAGAACGGCTCTTTTGTATATGAATCTGTTCCGGGTACAGCTGTTAATGATTTTAAGGCAACAGATACAAGTGTATCATTTATGGTAGAAGGTAATGAGGATGCACAGATTACATTAGGCCTTGAAGAAGGTACATCATATGATATCAGAATTAACGATAAAGATGCAGGAACAATGGCTACTAATATGGGTGGTAAGCTTGTTCTTTCAGTTGAATTTGATGGTGAGAAGCCTGTTAAAGTAGATATTAAGAAGGCTTGATTATAATTAAAAGTATTTTGATTTTACAGGGCTGCTACACATTTATATGTTGTGGCAGCCTTTTTTAGGGGGATATATGGCAAAGGCAAAGAATACAGCTTTTTTTTGTAAAGAATGTGGATATGAGTCTGCTAAATGGTTCGGGCAGTGTCCGGCGTGTAAGGAATGGAACACATTTGTAGAAGAACCAGTAAGTAAACCTAAGTCAGCCAAAGGAATAGCAGGCACAAGCCAGAGGGCAGCGGCATCATCAGCGCCTGCTCCTGTAGAGATAAATAGTGTAAGCTTTGAAGAAAATGACAGAACATCCACAGGTATAGCTGAGCTTGACAGGGTGCTTGGTGGAGGAATTGTTGCGGGTTCTTTAGTGCTTGTAGGAGGAGATCCTGGAATAGGAAAGTCAACACTTCTGCTTCAGATGTGTTACAACCTGTCAGCAGCAGGAAAAGATGTACTTTATATATCCGGTGAAGAATCGCTTAAGCAGATAAAGCTTAGGGCAGACAGAATTGGCAAATGCAGTGGAACACTTAAGTTATTATGTGAGACAAGCTTAGATAACATAGAAGATATTCTTACAAGAAATAAGCCTGAGATTGTGATAATTGATTCGATACAGACTATGTATAAAGAAGATGTGGCAGCAGCACCGGGAAGTGTTTCTCAGGTAAGAGAGACAACATCCATACTTATGCAGCTTGCGAAGGGACTGAACATTACTATATTCATTGTAGGACATGTTACCAAGGAAGGAACAGTTGCCGGACCAAGAATGCTTGAGCATATGGTTGATACGGTGCTTTATTTTGAAGGTGACAGATATGCTTCATACAGGATATTAAGAGGCGTAAAAAACAGATTTGGCTCAACTAATGAAATTGGTGTATTTGAAATGCAGCAGAGCGGTCTGTCGGAAGTTGAGAATCCATCAGAATATATGCTCAATGGAAGACCAGAGAATGCATCAGGTTCAGTTGTTGTGTGCCTTTTGGAAGGAACACGCCCTATAATGGTAGAGATTCAGGCACTGGTGTGCGATTCTAATTTTGGAATGGCAAGAAGGACTGCAGCAGGAACTGACTATAACAGAGTTAATCTTCTTATGGCTGTTCTTGAAAAGAGAGCGGGTATACATATGTCAGGCAGTGACGCTTATGTGAATGTTGCAGGTGGAATTAAAGTAAGTGAGCCAGCGCTTGATTTGGGAATTGTGATGGCCCTTGTGAGCAGCTTTAAGAACAGGGCAATAGACGAAAAGACAGTTATATTTGGTGAAGTTGGACTTGCAGGTGAGGTGAGAGCTGTAAGCCAGGCACAACAGAGAGTTAATGAAGCTGTTAAGCTTGGTTTTAAAACATGTATATTGCCGGGTGTATGCTTGAAAAACATAAAGAAGAATGATAAAATTGAAATAATTGGTGTTAATAATGTTCAGGAAGCAATTAAACTGATATAAAATACACAGGATGGGGGATTACTTATGAGTAACGAAGCAATGGTGAATAATCTCACCAATATTCTTAATGGACTTGATGATTCACAGGAAAAGCTTGAAAAAGATGCATTTGATGTTATTAATTCGTCAGATACATCTCTTAATCTGGTTAAGGAAAGCATGTCAAGTGTAGAAGAGATCCTTGGAATGATAGAATCAATGAATAAAGTTGTGGAGGAGTCTTCAGCTAAGATTAAAGAACTTGAAGCTTTGTCTAAGAAGATTGAAGAATTTGCAGCTGTTATTAGTTCAATATCTAACAGAACCAATATACTTTCACTTAATGCATCAATAGAAGCCGCAAGAGCCGGTGAACATGGCAGGGGATTTGCTGTTGTTGCCAGTGAGGTAAGAAATCTTGCTGCTCAGTCAGCTAAGTCGTCCAAAGAGATAACAGACACAATTACTAAAGTACAGACCTCGGTTGATGAAACAGTCACAGCTATGAAGAATATTTATGATAATTCATCAAAGCAGAAGGAAAAAGCAGATGATGTTGGAAATGTCCTTAAGAAAGTAATAGATGCAGCATATACTGCTAATGAGGTTGCAAGAAATATTGAAAATGAGATAGCTTATCAGAGAGAGATAACAGATGAAGCTAAGAATGCATTAAACGCATAGGAATAATCAGGGAGGTCACATAAGACCTCCTTTATTTAATGGGTATAATGAAAAAGACAGTAAATAAGTGGCTTCGCAAGCATGTCAGTCCCACTTAAAAGTCAATGATTGAAAAAAATTGAATTTTTTTGAAACTTTTTGAAAAAAGTTGTTGACAATGTGTGTACCTGATGATATTATATACAAGTCGCCGCGGTAAGCGGTAACAAATAAGACTTAAAACACCAGATAAATACTGGGTTTGAGCAATATAGATCTTTGATAACTGAATAGAAAGACAACCTTGAAATTCTTTGAGAATTTTAAATGATTCATTAATGAATCTTGCGAGTATCGAAAGATACACGAACCTAAACAGTAAAGTCCAATCAAGCATTCTGCTTGATGGTAAAACTATTTAAGCTAGTTAGTTTATAACTGACAAGGCAAACTACTTTGGTTAGTTTCAATAAGCTCAAGTTACGAAGTAACTTGTAGGGCTTTGCGAAGCAAAGACCTTTTTATGAGAGTTTGATCCTGGCTCAGGATGAACGCTGGCGGCGTGCTTAACACATGCAAGTCGAACGAAGCATTTACGACAGATTTCTTCGGATTGAAGTTGTTTA
>QRVH01000031.1 GCA_003458705.1 Eubacterium sp. AF22-9
ATTCACCAACTAATATTAAATTCTTCTTTTTCTGCTTTCTTTCATATACTTATTTCAATAATTCTGCAAAATGAAAGTATCTACAACACACTTAAATACAGTAATTATCATAACTCTCATTAAGGTCATAAGGAGTTATCTGGTACACATAATAGTTCAGCCAGTTCGTATAAAGGTTGTTTGCGTGGCTTCTCCATGAAAGCAATGGCTTTCTGTTACAGTCATCATCCGGATAATAATTAACCGGCAAATCCGGCTCAATTCCTTTGTCAATATCACGCTTATATTCCTGATCAAGAGTTAATCTGTCATATTCAGGGTGTCCCATAACAAATATCTCTTTTCCTCCATCACCAAGAACAATATATATTCCTGCCTCATCTGAATCTGCAAGTACTTTAAGTCTTGGATTGTCAAGAATCTGCTGTCTGCTTGCCTGTGTATATCTTGAATGTGGTGCCATGAATACATCATCAAAGCCTCTTACTAAAGGCTCTTTTCTATTCATAACCCTGTGCTTGTACACACCTGACAGCTTCTTCGGAAGTAATTCCTTCTTAATACCATAATGGTAATACAATCCTGCCTGCGCACCCCAGCATATATGAATTGTTGATGTAACATGCTTCTTCGACCACTCCATTACTGTTATAAGTTCATCCCAGTAATTAACCTCTTCAAAGTCAAGCTTCTCGACAGGTGCTCCCGTAATAATCATTCCATCATAATTATTATTCTTAATTTCTTCAAAAGTCTGATAAAACTTTTTAATATGTGAAGCTGAGGTATTCTTTGAAACATGTGATGACATCTGTAAAAATGTAACATCTATCTGTAAAGGTGTATTAGATAAACCTCTTAAAAGCTGTAATTCTGTATCCTGCTTTATAGGCATAAGATTAAGAACTATTATCTCCAAAGGTCTTATATTCTGTGAAATAGCTCTGTTTTCGTCCATGACGAATATATTTTCTTCTTCCAATTCTGCTTTAGCTGGTAAATCACTCTGAATCTTAATTGGCATTACTGTTCCTTCTTTCTGTTATCATTGTTGTCTGATTATATCATATCACCTTTAATAACTGTATAAAAATTTTCTTTACTTTATCATTTCCATAAATTCATCAATCGTAAGCACCTTAACCCCCAGTGAATTAGCCTTATCAAGCTAGAGCCTGCTGCCTCACCTGCAACAAGATAATCAGTTTTTTTGCTGACACTTCCTGTTGCTTTGCCTCCATTAGAAACAATCAGTTCTTCCATATCCTTACGGCTGTAATTATCAAAGCTTCCTGTTACAACAATCGTCTTTCCTTCAAGCTTATCTGACATTTCTTTCTTCTCTGGCATCTGCATATTAAGACCTGACTGTTTTAGCCTTTCCAGCAATTCAATATTAGCCTCATCATGGAAAAGTCATGTATACATTTAGCTGTAGTTGCGCCTATATCCGGAATATTCTGCAGTTCTTCCTCACCTGCATCAGCAAGTTCCATAAGATTATCATAATAATTCATAATCTGCTTGGCTGTATTCTTGCCGACATTTCTTATTCCAAGTGCAGTAAGCAGTCTGTCTGGTGTGTTCTCTTTAGATTTCTCAATAGCTGCAAGCAGCTTATCAGTATTCTTCTCTTTTCCTATGATTCCCTTCTCAATAAGTTCATCACGGTGTTCTTTCAATGCATATATATCAGCATAATTGTGTATATAACCATCTTTTATGAGAGCATCCACTAGAGTTTCACCAAGCCCCATGATATTCATGCAGTCAAGAGATGTAAAATATGCTACTGTTCTTGACAACTGTGCTGCACATGAAGGATTGACGCATCTTATATCTGCTGTATCCTCTTCTCTTATAAGAGGCTCTCCACATACAGGACATACCTTTGGTGCTTCAAACACATGCTCAGGTGCCTTTACGCAGCCATTAAGTTTGGGAATAATCTCACCACTCTTAAACAGCTTATATTCTCCTCCAATTCCTACATTCATCTGTGTAATATAATCCTGATTATGAAGAGTTGCTCTTGATACACTTGTACCACACAGTCTGGCAGGCTTTCCGGTTTCTGGATCATGGAATATTCCTGTAAATGTAAGTTTTCCTGTTCTTCCCACATCCACAAGAATATCATCCATAACAATAACCTTTTCTTCCGGCGGATATTTGTATGCAATATGACCACTTGAATACTTGCTTCCTGCTGGAAACTCCTGTCTGAAGGCAATATGGTCAATCTTAACAACAGCACCGTCAATATCATATGGAAGTTCTTCTCTCATTCTTCCTATCTCATCAATGGCACTGACAACCTCTTCCTTAGTCTTACATATCTTATGATATACAACCGGTACACCTGCTGCCTTTAATATATCCATTCCCCTGCCGTGGCTTTCCATAATCTCATCAGGTCCGTCCTGTACATTAAAGATAAACATCTTAAGACCTCGCTTCTTCGTAATTGAAGTATCAAGCTGTCTTAATGTTCCAGCCGCAAGATTTCTGGGATTAGCAGCCGTTTTTTTCTCAAGTCTTTCCTGTTCTTCATTATATTTTTCAAAATCCTCATGGCTCATATACACTTCCCCACGAAGTTCAAGCGAATCATAAGGCAGGTCAATAACCTGTAATACATCACCAACAACTCTTGCATTAGCTGTGACATCCTCGCCAATAAGTCCGTCTCCTCTTGTCTCAGCTAACTGCAAATGCAGCTTTCCATCCGCTTCTTTTACATACCTAAGGCTCATACTTAAGCCGTCAATCTTGGTTTCTACTGAAAATGTGCAGTCAGAATGCATGGCATGAACCTTATCAATCCATGCACATACGGCATCTTCTGAAAACACATCTTCAATAGATAACATAGGTACATTATGAGTTACCTTTACACCAGCTTCTCTCTTGACAGTTCCCCCAATCTTCTGTGATGGTGAATCAGATGTAATCCATTCAGGATGTTTTTTTTCAATCTCCTTGAGTCTTATCATAAGCTTATCATATTCATAATCACTTATCTCTGGCTCATCCTGATTGTAATACCTGTCCATATGATAATCTATTGTCTTCTTAAGTTCTGAATACTCCTGTAATAATTCCATAATCCGCTCCTTATATGCCTACTTATATATCTGCTCATAAAGTGTATTAAGTTCTTTACCTTCAAGTTCCCTGTACTCACCTGTCTTTAAATCACCTAATTCCACATTCATAATTCTTATTCTTGTCAGCTTGGTTACACTATATCCACATTCCGCACACATTCTTCTTATCTGTCTGTTAAGTCCCTGTGTAAGAATTATTCTGAAGGTCTTCTCAGAAATCTTCTCAACAACACATTTTTTTGTAGTCCTGTCCAGTTCCTTAAGATATATTCCACCTGACATTCTCTTTATAAAATCTTTGTCAATTGGCTTATTAACAGAAACAATATATTCCTTCTCATGACCATTGACAGAACGCAGAAGCCTGTCCATCATATCTCCATCATTAGTAAGCAGTATCAGACCATCAGACTCTTTATCCAATCTGCCTACAGGATATATGCGTTCCTTATACCCAATGAAATCTACAATGTTATTCTTTCCCTGTTTATCCGTTGTAGTACATACAATTCCAACAGGCTTATTAAAAGCTATGACTACCTGCGGTTGTGTGCTGTTCTCAATCCTTCTGCCATCAACACATATAATTGTATTGTCGTCTACCATCTCACCCATAGCTGCTGTTCTGCCATCAACTGTGATACGGCCTTCCTGTATCATCCTGTCAGCCTCCCGTCTTGAACAGACTCCGTGGGCACTCAGATATTTATTAATACGCTCTGACATGTTTCCTCCAATTCTTATCATCATTGTTGATAAGTTCAAATCAAAATACAGATGTATTAATTCTAACAAAAGAAAAAAATTAATTCAATTGTTGCGGGTTTTAATTTAATAATGTATAGTATATAAGCATATAAATTATTATATGTTGTGTACATGTAGCTTAGCTGGATAAAGCGTTCGCCTCCGGAGCGGAAGATCGTGGGTTCGAATCCCATCATGTACATTTTTTAAAAATTTCTTACATAGTTATCAGTCTTTCATTTCTGTTATATTCATAAACATTGTCAGAAAGAATTTCATCTGCTGCCACGCCTCGGTATTAACTTCCCTTACCATATTAACAAGTTCATTCTTTTCAAATATAGGAAGTTTAGGAAGAAGAATAACTTCATGGATTGATGATGGCAGAATATACAGATCTTTTCCAAGCTTCTGTGCAAAGTCATATAATACATTATCATAAAGAATGCAGGCTGCACCATTTATCTTTGTTTCATTGGTAAGCACATACATGTCCGATGGCACATAATCCTTTAAATCAACTTCCTTACCATCTACATTGACACCACATTTGTCAAAAAGTGATGACATTGAACTTATTCTGCAATGCAGCAGATCCGGCGTATTCTTTAAAGCAGCCTTGTACACATCATCAATCGTAACATTCCAGTTTTTAAGATTATTATTATAAATAAGCGCAGTCGCACTCTTTCCATCTCCGTTATCCAGCAGACAGTAAAACACAACCGCCAAGTCAAGTATTCTCTTGTGTGGTACCTGTGCAAGCAGCTTCTCATTGCTCTTGTAATTAACAACTTTATAAACAATTTTATCCTGTATAGTATCAAAATTCTTAAGAATATTCACATCAAATGTGATATTATCCCTGTTTTCCCTGTATATAATCTCAATCTGTCTGATAATATTTTTAATATTTTCTCCCTGAGTATACATTTCATAAAAACTGTCAAGATAAATAGTCGGTGCTATGTCCCTGCCCTTCTCCATAATTACAAGTCCATCCATCTCATGTCCATTATTCTTAATCACATGATTAATTGTAATCTTTCCGCCCTCTCCGGCAATATATACCGCATTCTCCTTAATATACTCTACAAAATCCTTATACTCCATATACCATTCCCTTTCAAAATTTCTATCCCCTGCGCATGGAAATCAATAAATATTTTGTACAAGTAAAATGTTATACTTAGTGTAAATATTTGTCAACAGTATATATAGTATTGTAATCATTATGTCGTGAACAGTAGGGTTTATGTCGTAAACGGTATAGAAAATGTCGTATTCGGTTGATTTTTCGTCGTCAAAAAAATTTCAACCAGATACGACATACACAAGATACAGTTTTATTAAATTATTTACTATGAAAGCTGCTTCAGTACATCAAGAATAAGTTCCCATGTTCTCTTTGTTGAAGCAATGTCAAGTTTTTCCTTAACCGTGTGGATATCAATTATATCAGGACCAAAAGATACACAGTCGAGTCCGTCAATCTTTGCTGCCATGATTCCACACTCAACACCTGCATGCATCGTTTCCACAGCTGCATCTTTATTGAAAAGTTTCTTATAAGAATCGCACAACATGTCCCTGATATCTGATTCCTTCTTAAATTCCCATGCCGGATATACACCTGTAAGTTCATAAGTTCCGCCAAGATATTCAGTCATTTTTCCGACCTTGGCAGTAAGATATTCTTTTTCGCTCTGAGAACTGCTTCTTATCAAATAAGTTGCTGCAAATGTGTTCTCATCCCAGCCTGTAACGCCAAGATTAAGCGAGGTCTGCACCAGTCCCTTAATATCATTGCTCATCTTTATAACACCATCAGGTATAAAATTAAGCACATTTATAATCGTCTGTGTTGTCTTATCGTCACATGCCAGAGCATTGCAATCGCCTTCACTTTTTACTGTAACAGTAAGCTGCGGGTCAGTAACCGAATACTCTTCTTTCAAAACATTTGCAGTATTATTAAGAAGCTCTGTAACCTTGTCTGCTTCCTGTGTCATTATAACTGCATTTGCAAATGGAGCTATAGAATTATCTTTTTCTCCACCCGATATGCTTGCAATATTCACATGTTCCTTAACTGCAAAAAGTAGCCTTCCCATCAGAATATTAGCATTGGCACGCTGGCATATTATATCTGTTCCTGAATGTCCGCTTGTAAGACCATTAACTTTTATAGAAATCTTCGTTCCTGCAATGTCCGATTTTTTCAATGAATAAGCTGCCTTTAAAGTTGCACCACCTGCACAACCCGAAAGGAAAATCCCTTCTTCCTCAGAATCTATGTTAAGCATAATTTTACCTTCGAGACAGTCAGTATTAATCACCTCTGCACCAAGCATTCCAATCTCTTCATCAACTGTAAATACAGCCTCTATCGGTGGATGACTAATATCCCTGCTATCCAATATGGCAAGTGCATAAGCAACTGCAATTCCATCATCAGCACCAAGGGTTGTCCTGTCTGCCTTAACAAATCCGTCATCTATATACAGGTCAAGGCCTTCCTTTTCCATATCTTTAACCTTATCATCAGTTTTTACGGCAACCATATCAATGTGTCCCTGAAGAATAACAGGTGCTGCCTTGCTTTCACTGTTACTTGCAGGCTTTTTAATTATCACATTATAACTTTCGTCCTGCTTAAACCACAGATTCCTTTCTCTTGCAAATTCGCACAGATAATCACTTATCTGCTTTACATTACCTGAACCATGCGGAATTGCACATATCTGTTCAAAATATTTAAAGACAGCCTGAGGCTGTAAATCTGCTAAAATGTTGTTACTCATATTTTACCTCCTTTGAGTGTGTGGTGGGACGGACGGCAGGATATGTGGTGTAGGCGTGAGGCTCATGGTTTCGCTGTCTGGATACTGTGGGATTATGCGTGTATTTATGTCAGACGGACGCAACCGGTGCATACTCGCCATCCATGGCTCGGATGCACCTTTCCCGCACCTCGTGTGCGGGAATTGCTGCACTGTAAGGCATAATCCTCACAGTATCCGCCAGCTTCACATTCGCCTCACGCCTACACCACATATCCTGCCTGTCATCTCCACCGCCCATTATAGGGAAAATGTGAGGTAAAAACAAGATGCGCTTCGCTGTCTTGTTTTTTGTTGTGGGACGCCTGCTCTGCCGTCCGCGTTACTCCGTATATGCCTTTTCACCACTAAGTAATCTATCGAGCATATCTGCCACTGGGACCATCGCATTTTTGACCTCTGTGCTTGTATTAGTCTGTGCCCCTGCTTCTATAAGCATTGACCTGCCCTTCATGTGAAGGCAGTAACGGTATGCATTAATGTATATATTTCTTAACAGACCGGGGTGATATTCTTCTCCTAACAGATACATCTGAAGGCTCATTGCCAGATTGTCGTCCCTGTTGGCATTGTAAAGATAGCCTATATCTCCTTTTACCTTACTGTAGCTTATTCCGTTAAACAGCATAACCTTTGACATGGTTACGCCATTTTCCTCCGTTACAAGTCTTGTTGTTTCCGGAACTCCGTCCCTGTGAAGGTCTATTACGACCTCTATTGATGGATTTTCTTCAAGTATTTTTGCCACATTTTCTTCTGCATATGTATAAGCCTTGCTTCGGTCAAGCTTTCCGTCAACATAATCATACACGCTTGTGTCGTGATAAACATTATATCCATATGTATTGGTAAGTATATCTGTAAGATAATCCCCAACTCCGACTATTGTTGTAGATGTATCCCCTTCTACAGTATCTGTAAATCCCTCCTGTGAATGTGTGTGAAATATAAGTATCTGCGGAGCATCCACATTTTTTTCTAAAGACAGGTCTTTTGCCAGAAATTCCTCCGGACGCATTATCTCTGGTGTCAGACTGGTAATTGATGTGACTGTATAGAATTTCATAAGAAAATCATAGTTTCTTAAATCTGCAATATTATAAACATTTCCCGGTGCATTTTCCTGTGAAGGCTGTGAATATACCGAAGCTCCTGCCTCAACAACTCCTTCATCCGTCTGTGTCGCAGGCTTTTTATCCTCCTGTGCCATTCCAAAAAGATACTCGGAGTCAACCCATACCGAACCTGCATTTTCATCATAATTATCCTCAAAATATGTCTCTACAGGAAAAAGCGTTTTCACCGCATTTTCATAAATTCTGTTCTGAATATAATATATAAGATTAAAACTATAATTCATCATTATTACCATAAGTATTAAGCCTGTGAATATAAACATATACACAGGCCTGTACTTTCTATCACTCATACATCCTCCTTGCTTTGCGTTACCATTATATTGTATTCATGTCAGCCATGAATATGAACACCAACACGGTTTATTGCTTTGGATATTATGATGCTTATGTTTCTTATATCTGAATCAATGTCCTTCGGTGTCACATACATTTTTCCTGCGCCCTGAATAATACCTTCCGCGTCTATAACAGTAGGCACACCGATTGCCAGCACCGGCACACCTATATTATCTTTAGTAATGCCTACCCTGTGATTGCCAACACCCGACCCCGGATTAATTCCCTGGTCAGAAAGCTGTATCGTGCTGTTTAATCTGTTCACGCTTCTTGCAGCAAGCGCATCTATCGCAATGCATACATCAGGCTTTATCTGGCTTACAACGCCCTTTATAATGCCGGCAGTCTCGATACCAGTCTGTGCCATCACACCCGGACTAAGCGTGCATACACCTGTATCCCCTTCCTCATTTATATTGATGCAAATGTTGTCTATAACCTCAGGTCCAAGCGAATCCGATGTTATATTTCTGTTTCCAAGTCCTATGACAAGAATTTTTTCCGGCTTTACATTTTTATTCATGCGCTTTAACAGCTTAAATATATAACCAGCCAGTGTTGAGATAACCTCTTTGGCATAATCCTCATCACCACCTGTAATCTCGTCCGCTTCTATTGTAAGATAAGTTCCCTTCGGTCTTCCTATCGCTGTTTCGCCCAAATGATTTGTCACCTGCAATTCCGTGACTTTAACGCCCATTCTTGATTTGGTGCTTTCTCTTAATCTTATTCCCTTTAATCTTCCTGCACCATTCATTGCCTCCTCATTTGCTTCAACAGCAAGGTCGGTTCTAACAACTATATTATCCATTTTTCACATCACCTCCCCAACATATTGTGTAGAAAAATGAAATTTTTATACCAAAATCTTCATTTGGTTCTTGACATATAGATGTTTGTACTATAAAATGTGTGAGTATGTTTACATTAGATCGTCCGTGTCCGGCTTTAATGCGAAACAGATATTATTATTGAATTATGATTTGGAGGTGTACGGATTGGCTAACATTAAATCTGCTAAGAAGAGAGTAATTACAAGTCAGGTAAGAGCTGAGAGAAATAAGGCGATTAAGTCTAGAGTTAAGACTTATATCAAGAAGGTAGAGGCTGCTGTTGCTGCTGGTGACAAGGCTGCTGCTAATGAAGCTCTCCCTGTTGCTATAGCTGAGATCGAGAAGGCTGCTTCTAAGGGAATCTTCCACAAGAACGCTGCTGCAAGAAAAGTATCTCACATTACTAAAGCTGTTAACGCAATGGCTTAATAAGAAGAACTTTAATATTTTAAAGAACCCGGTGCTGACACCCACTCGCACCGGGTTCTTTTTTATTTGCTGTATTTAATTATAATAAGTTCAACTCCAAGCCTATCATTAATTCTGCCCTGCTTAACCGCTTCTTCTGTTTTAGCACATTCATCCAGTGCACCTAACAGTGTATTCATTTCAAAATATTTTGCCTGTGCCTGATATTTTCCCACAACAAATGGCGCAACATCTATCCTTGTAGCAATCTCTTTCCCAGAAATTCCTCTCGACATGAGGTCTTTTACCTGCAATATTCCGTTAAACTGTCTTACTATAAGAGAAAGTATTCTCATTGGAGGTTCTTTTAATTCAAGCAAATCATAATACAAATCAAGTGCCTGCTGCTGTTTCTTGTTGGCAATTGCGCTTATCATTTCAAATATATGGCTTGTTGTCTGTACAGAACACACATTTTCAACATCTTCTACAGTCACAACTTCCCTGCCGTGACAATAGTTTACAAGCTTTTCTATCTCCTGCTTTATATAATCCATGCCAGCACCTGTCTTATTAAGTATCAGATCACATGCTTCACGACTTATTTTAAGATTATCCTTAGCCAAAAGTCCCGCTATCCATTTCTCAAGAGTGGCAGGTGTCTGTGGTTTCATCTCACATACATAACCAACAGAGTCTATTGCCTTATACACTTTGTTGCGCTTGTCCACAACTTTCTCAACCATTACAATAACAAGATAGTCAGGAATATGCTTAATATAATCAGCAAGCTCATCATTAGAACTCTTTAAAAATCCTGTATCTTCCATTATAACAAGTCTCTTCTCTGCAAAGAAAGGCATTGTCTCACAGACATTAATTATATCCTTTACACTGGCATTATCCGAATCAAAATACGAATAATTCATCGTGTCATCACCAGCTATAGCATTCCTTAACCTGTCCCTGTACTGCTTTTTAAGATACTCTTCCGCTCCATACAGAAGATATACACTCTTAAATTCGCCTTTCTTAATATCCTCACTTATGACCTTCAAACCTACTGCCTCCGTTTTTAATCTTTAATAATAGTATCAGATATGTACTGGTGGTTCAAGTTTAAAAATATTTCGCCCTATTGTGCATCTTTTATTTTTTTCGTTCTTTAAATACCTCAGTCTCATATGAACCATTCCATACACGCACCATAATCTCACCACATTCATCAGTCCTGTATACCTTTGTACCTGCATCTGTAAACCTCTGCAGAGTCTCCTTATGCGGATGGCCGTATGAATTATCTATGCCACAGGATATCAGCGCCGTTTCCGGCTTAACAAGCTTTATAAATTCTTCTGAACTTGCACCTCGGCTTCCATGATGTCCGGTTTTTAATACATTTATGCCAGACGGATCCAGTCCACCACCTGATTTTTTTACATCCTGTATTATGCATTTTTCCGCCTTACTCTCCGCATCCCCCATCATCAGCATGGAAAAATCCCGCATAGATATAAGATAAACTGCTGAATAATCATTTGTTGATTCATAATTATAGTTCTTACATGGATGGACACAGCTTATATTAAGATTATCCACTGATACAGCATCTCCACTCACGGCATGCAAAACATTTATACCAGCACTATAAGCCGCTTCTCTGATTTCTGATAATGTCCCCTGCATATCGTTAATATCCGGCAAAACAATGTTTTTTATTTCAAATGTGTTATCACACATATCAATCAGTTCATATATTCCACTTACATGATCTTTATCCGGATGACTTATAAATACATAATCAAGACTCCGTATCCCGGCATATTTAAGATAACTGTAAATCCTGTATTTTCCGGTATTCTTCTTACTTGTACTTCCGCCATCAAACAAAGCATTGAATCCTTCACTGGTCTGTAAGACAATTGAATCCCCCTGTCCCACATCAAGCATGCTTATTTTCATAGAACAGCCAATATTGTACTTCAACTGCATAGTAATAATTATGTACAATACTGCAGCCAGCTATACAAGTCAAGAATATATTCTCCTGCACCGGCAGTCCATAATGCAGCTTTCATTGATATAAGCCCGGTAATTCCTGTTAATATTCCGCTTACCATAATAACTGACATCAGCGGTATAACTATTATATTAAGCAGAAGACTTATAATCGCAATCTGTCCTGACATGCACAGCATTACCGGAAGTGTTGCAATCTGGACACACAAGCCAGTAACAAGCATATCTATGACGTGTATGTATACAAGTGTGGCTGTAAGAGAATCTGTTTTCTTCTTCTTGAAAAACAACATAACTGTTTCCTTGTTAGAAAAGACAGGCTTTACAAATATAATTCCTGTCATGGCAAGAAATGACATTATAAATCCAGAATTACTTATATAATAAGGATTGATAATAATTAATATTACAACCGCAAGTCCTAGAGTATTAGCACCATCACTTGTCCTGCCCAGCACATCAGCAAGCATGAACACAAGAATCATAATGACAGCACGCCCGGCAGACACACTGTTTCCTGTAATATACAGATATGAAAGCATTATAATACTGCTTATCACTGCAACAGGTATCATTCTTATAAATTTTTTAAGCAGCCTGTATACAGACATTCCAACCATTGTTATATGAAGTGCACTGATTGCAAGGATATGTGATATTCCATTTTTCTTGTAGACTTCCTTAACCTCGTCATCAAGAACACTCCTGTCACCAAGCACAATTGCCCTCATGGTGCCTGCATTCTTTTCTGTAAATGTGTTATCATACACATTTTTAATAGCATCCGCCATATTTAACAAACCCGCTTTTAAAGTTCCAGCTCTGGATGTTATATTAACGGCTTCATTAAAAATCCCATGATAATTAATGCCAGCAGATGTATAATATGCTCTTGTATTAAACTGTCCTTCATTTGTCGGTTCTTCAAAGTCCTTTAGTTTTACCTTCACATACACATAATCACCTGCATGGCAGAATGAATCCTGCGAGTATATGATGATTCCAGATTTTACCGTTTCATTTCCCTTCTCATCGTCTTTTTGCCAGTCAGGAATCAGCAATGCATTATTAAGCTTTGTAGCATAACTGTTATCGCCTCTGGTCACGGACGCCGCTTCTCCTTTTACATATGCATAACAGTCTTCTGATAATTTTCCCTGATAACACATCCCACGACTGTAATATTCAGTTCTTATAACCATAACTGGAAAAATCAACACAAATAAAATGTAAAACAACGGTGTTTTACTGTGTTTATAGAATATAAGATAGCCAGCCATAATTATAATGCCAGCCAGGAGTACAATATACCTGTCAGAATATATTGATAAATATGCGGCAGCCAGTCCAGCAACTGCTGCCACTAAAAAAGGTCTTTTCAAATATTTCCTTTCCAGAAATAATCACATTTTAAAATTACTTTTCAACAATTTCATTGTTCATGTAAAAAATACTGTCAAGACTAATAACATCACGATACATAAGATTAGAATTACCATTTACAAGGATTTTGACACCATCAATTCCATCTAGCCCTGTAAGTGAATCAACTAAAGAATATAAAGTGACATTACTCTTTGCATTAACCATATCTGATGCAAATTCAGAGCTCAGGTTGATATAGCATATCTTATCCTTGACAGAAATACTTAAAAGCTTGGTACTTGATGGAACAGACTGATAACAGCCACTCTGGTCAGGACCATCTATTATCTGTTCAGCAACAACTTTTTCTAATGAAACATTTTTGTTATAACATATCTTTTTATTGGTTTTAACAAGTGCATCACCAGAACGGTTAGCATAATACAGGTTAATATTCACCCATTTTACATCCGATATTGCCCCTTCTGATGAATCCACAAAATCTTCTGAGCTCATATTGCCTATATTAGTTCCATCCTCATAAACAGCATCTTTTCCATCAACATAAAATCTCACATAAGTCACTCCGTCAATCTGTGACAGTGTCTTAACAACTGCAGCCCTGTAAAGAACTTCCGTTGAAGGCTTCATGTCATAATATGTGCTGTCAAAATAAACATTGACATATATGCTGTCAAATTCAATATCGGGTGAATTAACTCTTGACGGCTTAATGACACTGTTATCTTTTCCACTTTTTGTATCCATTATTTCAAGAAGCCGTACAGCAAGACTATGTGAATCATTTTCATCAACATTTACTTTATCCTCTATAAGTGCTGTGCCCTGACTGTTAGTAAAATATACCGTATACTCAGCTTCCTTGGTTTCAGATGAACATGCAGTGGACGTAAGCATAAATGCAAATATTAAATTAAAACTTAATAATGTATAAATTATCTTTTTCATTATATTTATAATGCTCCTTTCCAGTTCTGCATGCTCTATCAGGCACTCATATCACTTATGCCTGTGGTGTATCAACATAATTAAGCGGTACTCTCATTGTAAATGTCGTTCCAATATTTTCTTCGCTGTGAACCTTTATAGTACCATGATGCATAATTATAATGTTTCTTACAATTGCAAGACCAAGTCCTGTTCCCCCTGTTTCCCTTGACCTTGCCTTATCAACACGGTAAAATCTCTCAAATATTTTGTTAATGCTTTCTTCTGGTATTCCTATACCAGAATCCTCTACTCTTATATAGAAATACTGGTAATCTGCATTAAGTGATACATGTACCCAGCCATCATCAACATTATATTTTATTGCATTTTCGACAAGATTAGAAATAACCTGTGTCATCTTAACCTCATCAATCTGTGCAACAACAGGTCTGAAACTTTCAAAAAGAAGTTCAATATTCTTCTTCTGGGCTATCGGTTTAAGCCTCTTAAGTGTCATCTCAAGCAGTTCATTCATATTAACGGATGTAATGTTGAGTGATGCCGTTGTCTTGTCCATTCTTACAAGTGTAAGCAGATCCTCAATAATCTTGCTTTCCCTGTCAATTTCTGAAACAATATCCTGCATAAATTCCTGATATACTTCAATAGGAACATTTTCCTGTGTATTAAGTGACTCTGCAAGCACTTTTATTGAAGTAATAGGAGTCTTTAACTCATGTGATACATTTGAAACAAATTCAGCTCTCGACTGGTCTGTCTCATTAGCCTTATCCATTATTCCGTTAAAGTCCTCAGCTATCTCTCGGATTTCAGTATATCCCTTCATCGGAATTCTCTCATCAGTATGTCCTGCATTAACATTGGCAACTATATCTGTCAGTCTGCGGACCGGCTTGTTAAGGAAACGCGATGATACAAGCAGTGCAACAAAGCATATCGTTATAATTATAACTTTGATATTGTTATTCTGGCTGTTAACATTGACAAATAATGAATCAATTTCAGTGTAATCAAGGTCGGCAAGAAGGACTGCTATAAAATCACCGTTCTCATTATAGACAGGTGTAACTGCCTGAATATCTCCCGACTTCTTATCATACACTGAATTCGTCTTGTGACTAGTGAATATATCAAAAACCCTGGAATTAATTATTGTCTTACCTGTATCAGTTGAATAAGTATCCGCATACACATTGTAATTAAGATCTATCACTCTTATTCGTATCTGGTTCATTGCTGAATAGCTGTTAAGCCTGTCATTCATTCCCGCCATATCAGCTTCATGAAGTCCGGCATAACCGGAATATTCTGCCGCAATAAGAACAGCTTCGTTCTGCACAACAGCAGTCTGCCTTGTTATTACAGACTGTTTGTATATGTATTCGAAGCCTTCAAATGTGCCAATTACTGCCGCAGCTATTATTACAGCGTTAATTACGAACTGCAGAAATGTATATCTTCTTATAAATCTTATAAAATTGCTAAAAGTTCTCGTCCAAAAAATTTTTCTGTGATTAATCCCTTTTTTATTATTTTTCTTTTTAAACATTAAAGTAATAACCTACTCCCCACTTTGTATGAACATACTTAGGTTCACTCGGATTATCTTCTATCTTCTCACGAAGTCTTCTCATATGGACATCCACTGTTCGTCCGTCACCTGAATAATCCTGTCCCCATACTGCTTTGAGAAGATTATCACGGCTGTATACTTTACCCGGATTAACAGCAAGCATTTCCAGTAAATCAAATTCTTTGGCTGTAAGATTAATTTCCTTGCCAGCAATATAAAGATTCCTGCTGTCACAGTCAATCTTCATGTCCCCTGCAGTAATTACATTACTCTTTGGCGCTTTCTTTTCCATCGAAGAATTACGTCTTAATATCGCCTTCATTCTCGCTTTCACTTCAAGAATATTGAAAGGCTTGGTAATATAATCATCTGCACCATACTCAAGTCCGAGAATCTTGTCCATGTCATCACCTTTAGCTGTAAGCATAATTATAGGTACATTTGAAAATTCTCTTATCTGCTGGCATACTGATAATCCATCAAGCTTGGGAAGCATAATGTCAAGCAGAATTATATCGTATTCATTGTTTCTGACGTATTCAAGTGCTTCTTCGCCATCATAAGCACAGTCAACGACACTGTAATCCTGTATAAGACTGAACTTAAGCCCCTTTACTATCATCTTCTCATCATCAACAACCAATACTCTGCCTGCCATATCTTACTCCTTTTATCAAACACTTATATAATCTTTTATCTTATTAAATGCAGATTCCTTAATACCTGATACTTTCATAATATCTTCTATTCTTTCGAACCGTCCGTTACTGTTTCTGTAGCTGATTATATCTGCTGCCCTTGAACTTCCGATTCCCGGAAGGCTCATAAGCTGTTCCTGTGTTGCACTATTGATATTAACCAGCATGTCCGCTGAATCTGCAGTACCAGCATTTCCTGATATTTTTTCACTTTCACACGGAATATACACCCTGTCTCCGTCAGAAAGCACTCCTGCCATATTAAGGGATGATGTATCGGCACATTCAGATACACCGCCAGCCATTTCTACAACCTCATACATTCTTGTCCCGGCCGGACACTCTACAACTCCCGGCTCTAAAACATCCCCACATACATACACATAAATATTTTCTGTGATATCTTCCTCAGAAATGCCATAATCAGCTGATGATTCCTGAACCTTGACAAATGTATCTTCTCCCTGTGGCTTATTCTTTCCCGAAACATAAAAGCCACCTGCAGTAATTAATATAACTGCCAGTGCAGCATATTTAACTGTCTGTTTATGTTTCTCATAATATTTTTTATAATTCATGTACAATCTCCTTAACTTTCCGGTCAAGGAAATCCCCTTTGCGTACCTTTATATTTTACAGAATTGTTACAGCGAATACAAGCCTAATTTTCGTATAAATGTTTACACTTTTTTTGTTCTTTGGTAGAATATTACTATTAACGGCTAAGGGAGGAAAGCCATGAATTCATCAAAGAAATCTATTCTTAATTCTAATCTTACTTATGTGATAGCATTTGTGCTTCCATTGGTTATGATGATAGCACTCTACTATACCAGAGGAATATTCCCATGGGGAAATGAATGTTATTTAAGATCTGATATGTATCATCAGTACGCGCCATTTTTTTCAGAATTATGGCACAAAATACGCAATGGTGAAAGCCTTACCTATTCGTGGGATATCGGATTAGGTACTAATTTCACTTCATTATATGCGTATTATCTTGCAAGTCCGTCTAACTGGTTCATTGTTCTGTTTCCACAGAAATATATAATTGAGATTATGAACGCAATTATCATATTAAAAATTGCCGGAAGCAGCCTTGCAATGACTTATTACATCACTAAGCATTTTGATACCAAAAACTGCATTGCTGCTTTATTCGGTATGTTCTACGGAATGTCAGGTTTTATTGCTGCATACAGCTGGAATATCATGTGGCTTGACTGCGTGATTCTTGTTCCACTTATAATGCTTGGTCTCGAAAGACTTGTAAATGAAAACAAATGCATATTCTACTGTATAACTTTAGGATTATGCATATTTACCAACTATTATATTGCAATTATGGTATGTCTTTCAGTTGTTATATATTTTATCGTACTCATGATTTCATATAATGGGCCTAAAAGTGTATTACAGTATGTAAAGAAATTTGTTAATTTCTGCATATATTCCCTGCTTGCAGGAGGTCTTGGTGCCTGTCTGCTGCTTCCGGAATTTTATACATTTTCATTGTCAGCATCAAGTGATACTACATTTCCAGAGAAACTGACTTCATATTTCAGTATTCTTTCAATGCTGACCAGACAGCTTATTAACACTCCTGTGCATTTAGGACTTGACCATTATCCTAATATATATTGTGGTGTTGCTGTATTTCTGCTTATACCGCTGTATGTTATGTGTAAAAAAGTTAATGCCCGCGAAAAGATTGGCAAATGTATTATTCTCCTTATCTTTTTGACAGCATTTAACTTAAATATTCCTAATTATATCTGGCACGGATTACATTTCCCTAACAGTCTTCCATGCCGCCAGTCTTTTATTTACATATTCTTTCTTCTGACTATGTGCTTTGAAGCAGTCAATAACTTAAAGAGTATGTCTAACAAACAGATTGGTACTGCACTGTGGATATCAATCGGACTGCTGCTTCTTATTGAACAGCTTTTCATGACTGATGACACCAACTACTCATTTAAAAGTGTATATATAAGCGGAATATTTATCCTTATCTATGCATTATTCATATTCATTAACAATAACGCTAAACTGAAAATACCACTTGTTCTTCTGCTTACATTTTCGGCTTCTATTATTGAATGTACAATGAATATGGATTCAACAGGTATCGGAACAACCAACCGTACATCTTATCTTCTTGATTATGATGCAGTTAAAACTGTTACTAAAACTGTTGCGGATAACGATGATTCATTTTACCGTATGGATAAATTATTTGGTGCGCGTTCCAAGAATGACGGTGCATGGCACAATTACAGGACTATATCGACATTTTCATCAACATGTAATGCCGGAATGTCCAAGCTTTATGGATATCTTGGATTAGAAAGTTCAACCAATGCATACGGATGTAACGGTCTTACAGAAGTTACTGATATGCTGTTTTCTGTAAAATATACTATAAGCAACAAGCTTCTGGCAGAAAGTGATTTAAGAAGCTACTATACAGGAAGTGATGGAGAATTTATTTACAGAAATAATTATGTTCTTCCAATTGGTTATGCCATTAATGAAAAGTCAACTCTTCACATGAATCTGTCTTCTTCTAATAACGGCATTGAAAACCAGAACATTTTGATACAGACAATGACTGGAATAAGTGATATCTTCTCTTTTGTTGATGAGTTTCCTACCCAGTCAGAATGTACAATTACACCTTCCAAAAGCGGACATCTCTATCTTACTGTAGAGAATAAGACAATTGATTATATTACTGTTTCAATTAACGGATCTGAAAGGTCATTTGGATGCAGCAATCTTAAAAACAATAACCACATAATTGATGTCGGTTATGTAAATGCAACTGACAGGGTTGATGTAACCGCTGATTCAGGCATGAATCTTACTGCATATATGCTTGATACTGATAAATTCATTGAAGCTTATAACCAGATTAACTCTGAATCTTATCAGGTAGATTCATTTACTGAAACTGATTTTAAAGGCACTATTTCTCTTTCATCAGACAAAACAGTTTTATTCTCTATCCTTATGACGGAGGCTGGTCTGTTTATGTAGATGGAAAACGTGTCGATACATTTATGTGGAAGGATTCTCTTTTATGTGCTGATATTCCAGCCGGAGAACATACAATTGAATTAAAATATATGCCATGCAATTTAATATTAGGTTGCGTTTTAACAGCACTTAGCATTATTATATTGATTGGCATTTATATTTCAGGACGTTTAATCAGAAAAGGAACTATCAAAACTGATAACTGGCCTGTGGCAGTCAGAAAATATCTTGAACTGCCTGTTACAGCATCAGCTGCTGATACTGATACTGACAATCTTCTTGAAGAATCTATCGAGGAATCTATTCTTGATGACATGAATGATTTTGATAATCTTGAATTTTCTGAGGAAGATAACGAAAATGACGAAAATAACAATTTAACAGACAATGAAACCAAGGAGGATTTATAAATGAAATTATGGGGTGGACGATTCACCAAAGAAACTAATGAGCTCGTTAACAACTTTAATGCGTCAATTTCATTTGACCAGAAGTTCTATAAACAGGATATCGAAGGAAGTATTGCACATGCTACTATGCTCGGCAAGCAGGGAATTATTCCTGAAAGCGAAAGTGAGCAGATTGTAGAAGGTCTTAAGGGAATTCTTGCTGATATTGAATCAGGAAAGCTTGAAATCACTGATGAATACGAGGATATCCATACATTTATGGAGGCTACTCTTATTGAGAGAATCGGTGATGCCGGAAAGAGACTTCACACAGGACGAAGCAGAAATGACCAGGTTGCTCTTGATATGAGACTTTTCACAAGACAGGAAGTTCTTAATACTGATGCTGAGCTTAAAGAGCTTATGGCTGTTATCTTAAGAATCATGAAAGAGAATACCCACACATTTATGCCGGGCTTCACTCATCTCCAGAAGGCTCAGCCTGTTACTGTTGCCCATCATTTCGGTGCATATTTCGAAATGTTCAAGCGCGACAGAAGCAGACTTCACGACATATATGAAAGAATGAATTACTGCCCTCTTGGTGCAGGTGCACTTGCAGGAACAACTTATCCATTAGACAGAGAACTTACTGCTTCTCTTCTTGGTTTCTACGGACCAACACTCAACAGTATGGATTCTGTTTCTGACAGAGATTACCTTATTGAATTCTTATCTGCATTATCAACTATCATGATGCATTTAAGCCGTTTCTCTGAGGAAATATGCATCTGGAATTCTAATGAATACAGATTCATAGAACTTGATGACGCTTTCAGTACAGGAAGCTCTATTATGCCTCAGAAGAAGAACCCTGATATTGCAGAGCTTGTAAGAGGTAAGACAGGCAGAGTATACGGCGCACTTATGAGCCTCCTTACAACAATGAAGGGTATTCCTCTTGCTTACAATAAGGATATGCAGGAAGATAAGGAATTATCATTTGATGCATTTGACACAGCTAAAGGCTGCATCAGCCTTTTCAAGGGCATGATTAATACTATGAAATTCAACAACAAGAGAATGGAAGCTTCAGCAAAGAACGGCTTCACTAATGCTACTGATGCTGCTGACTATCTTGTTAAGAAGGGGGTTCCTTTCAGAGAAGCCCACGGTATTGTTGGCCAGCTTGTTCTTATGTGCATTGAGAAAGATATCGCACTTGATGACCTTTCACTTGACGAATACAAGGCTGTAAGCCCTGTATTTGATGAAGATATCTACGAGGCAATCAGCCTTCAGACTTGTGTAGATAAGAGACTTACTCTTGGTGCCCCTGGTCCGGAGGTTATGAATAAGGTTATTGCTATTTATGATAAATATATGGAAGAGAATTAAATAGTATTTCGGGGTTGTACAGTCTGTGAGTCAAGCATTAGTGCCAACTTTAAGTAAGCTGACCTAGTGGCTGTAAATGCCGCCATATACAGAGTTTATAACGGTGCAGAAAATCAAAACGCGCTTCGCTTGAACGAGATTTCCTGCACCGAACTTTTGTATATAGCGGCATTAACACCCACACGGTAAGCTTACATGCCGTTGTCGCTAACGCTTAACTCACAGACACTACCACCGCGAAGTACTTATTATTGCTTCATATATATCAAAGAAGGACGGTGTAAGGCTTATGCCTTACACCGTCCTTTTTCAACCGTACAACCGTTAAAATCATACTCTTATCTTCGTCCCCTTAGTATCCCTATGAGCCGTCTTCATCTTGGCAAAGCTTATACTCTTTCCCTTATATTCCATCATGAACTCGTCACCTTCTGTAAGCAGAAATACATCTTCTATATAATCGTCTTTTGAAAGCTTGATTCCTCTTACGCCAACAGCACTCTTCTTCTTCATTGGAATGTCTGTTAATGGGAACTTTAAGAATACGCCACTTTCTGTCTGCACAATTACATTCTGGTTACTCTCAACAACCTCTTCTTCCTTGATTTCGCCATCAAGCGAGAACTTTGAATAAATCTCTACTCTTGCATCTGTTGAATACATTCCGATAAGTTTATCGTCATCTGCTAATTTTGTACATGCAACTGTACGCTTTGCAACCTGGAATTCTTCGCTGTCTACAAGCTTCATCATGCCCTGTCTTGTGACAAAAAGCATTTTCTGATTCTTAAGCCGTTCAAATGGAGTGATATACACAATTATTTCTTTAGAACTGTCATAGTTACACAGATTATCAATAGGAGTGCCTTTATCCCTGAACTTAGTAAATGGCAAATCCTTTATCTTTAACTGGTGCATATCTCCCGTATCAGTAAATATGCAGATTTTATCTGTGTTCATTACCGGAATGACATATTTGTTCTCATTAAATACAGCCTCTTTATTTCTCTCAAATGCAGCCATATCAATAGTTCTTGCATATCCGAATCTGTCCATGATGAACATAACTTCCATCTCAGGAATCTTCTTTTCCTCGAATACAGCAGCTTCGCCATCTTCGATTACAGTTCTTCTTGCAACACCATATTCTTTCTTAATATTAATAAGATCAGCCTTGATAACCTTAGCCATCTCTTTTCTGCTGCCAAGTATCTTTTCATACTTCTCAATCTTCTTGACACATTCGTCATATTCCCTCTGAAGATTCAGAATTTCAAGACCAATCAGCTTGTAAAGACGCATTTCCAATATGGCACTTGCCTGTCTTTCAGTAAAATCAAGACCTGCAGCCTGCTTCTTTGACTGCTCTGACTTGAACTTGATTCCTTCAACATTACCATTGACAAGGCAGTCCTTAGCCATCTTAAGATTAGCACTGCCTCGTAATATCTCGATAATAAGGTCAATAATATCACAGGCTCTTATAAGACCTTCCTTAATCTCCCTGTTAGCCTTCTCCTTTTCAAGAAGTGTTGTGTACTTTCTTGTAGCAAGCTCGTACTGGAAATTAATGTGGTGTCTTATT
Organism: Eubacterium sp. AF22-9; assembly: GCA_003458705.1. Taxonomy (GTDB): domain Bacteria; phylum Bacillota; class Clostridia; order Lachnospirales; family Lachnospiraceae; genus Lachnospira. The sequence continues at coordinate 22,461 of QRVH01000031.1, forward strand.
ATATCCTTAATACCTAAAGTCTCAGGTCTGCCATCAACGATAGCCAGCATATTTACGCCAAATGTATCCTCTAACTTGGTCTTCTTGTACAGAAGATTTTCAAGATTCTTGACATCAGCGTTCTTCTTAAGTTCAAGGACAATTCTTATTCCTTCCTTAGAAGATTCATTGGAAATGTCGACAATATCGGTAGTTTTCTTAGTTTCTATAAGGCTTACTACATCAGATATAAATTTACCTATGTTAGCACCAATCATTGTATATGGAATCTCTGTAATAACAAGCTTGTCCTTCTCAGAACGGTTCTTGGCAGGCTCGAATACGACCTTGCCTCTTAACTTAATCTTACCTGTTCCAGTCTCATATATTGCACCAAGCTCGCTTTTATTAATTACAATTCCGCCTGTAGGAAAATCCGGTCCAGGGCATAGCTGCATAAGCTCGTCTGTTGTGATATCCTCATTATCCATATATGCACATACTGCATCAACAACCTCTGAAAGATTGTGCGGAGGGATATTAGTTGTCATACCAACCGCAATACCATCTGCACCATTTACAAGCAGATTAGGTACTCTTACAGGAAGAACCTCAGGCTCTTTTTCCGTTTCATCAAAGTTAGGCACGAAATCAACAACATTTTTATCAAGGTCAGCAAGATATACGTCCTGTGTGAACTTCTTTAACTTAGCCTCTGTATATCGCATGGCGGCTGCTCCGTCACCTTCGATAGAGCCGAAGTTTCCGTGTCCGTCAACAAGTGCCATTCCCTTCTTAAAATCCTGTGAAAGTACTACAAGTGTCTCATATATTGAACTGTCACCATGAGGGTGATATTTACCCATTGTATCACCAACGATACGCGCAGACTTTCTGTGAGGCTTGTCATAATTAAGCCCCAACTGATCCATGGCATACAGCACTCTTCTCTGTACCGGCTTTAAACCGTCCCTTACATCAGGAAGTGCTCTCGCCGTAATAACGCTCATGGAATAATCTATATAGGACTTCTGCATAACCTCAGAATACTCAGTCCTTATAATCTTCTCAGCCATTTTCTACTCCTTTAGCTTTTACGCATCAATCTCAGCTTCATTAGCATGCGTATATATAAATTCTCTTCTAGGTGGTACATCTGTACCCATAAGCATTGCTGTAACCTCAGTTGCAAGCCTTGCGTCCTCAATCTCAACCTGCTTTAAAATTCTTGTTTCAGGATTAAGAGTTGTCTCCCATAGCTGGTCAGGATCCATCTCTCCAAGACCTTTGTATCTCTGAAGTGTAAATGTTCCTGACGTATGCTTCTTTCTGTAATCCTCAAGTGCCTTGTCATCATATAGATATTCACCCTCTCCCTTCTTAGGAACAACCTTATAAAGAGGTGGTGTAGCAATATATACATGTCCCTGATTAATAAGCTCAGGCATGAATCTGTAGAAAAATGTAAGAAGCAGTGTATCAATATGTGCTCCATCCACATCGGCATCAGTCATGATAATAATCTTATTATATCTTAATCTGCTAATATCAAAGTCATTACCGTAGCCCTCTAAGAATCCACAGTTGAATGAATTAATCATTGTCTTAATCTCGGCATTGGCAAGTACCTTATCAATACTTGCCTTTTCAACATTAAGAATCTTACCTCTGATTGGAAGAATTGCCTGAGTTCTTCTGTTTCTTGCAGTCTTTGCTGAACCTCCAGCTGAATCTCCCTCAACAATGAACACCTCACATTCCTCCGGATTCTTGCTCTCACAGTTGGCAAGCTTTCCGTTGCTGTCTATAGAGAACTTCTGCTTTGTAAGCATATTTGTCTTAGCCTTTTCTTCTGCTTTTCGTATCTTCGCAGATTTTTCAGCACATGCAATTACAGCGTTAAGGTCGTCCAAATGTCTGTCGAAATAAAGCTGTACCTCGTCTCCTGTTACATTTGCAACAACTGTACCAGCATCCGGATTATCAAGCTTGGTCTTGGTCTGTCCCTCAAATCTTGGCGCAGGATGCTTAACTGCAACAACTGCAGTCATACCATTTCTTACATCAAGACCAGTAAAGTTCGCATCCTTATCCTTTAAGATGCCAAGCTCTCTCGCATACTGGTTGATAATCATTGTAAACTTCGTCTTAAAACCTGTAATATGCGTTCCACCCTCCTGGGTATATATGTTATTACAGAAGCCAAGAATATTTTCCTCAAACTCATTAACAAACTGAAATGCAACTTCAACCTCAATGTCTTCCTGCTTCTTCTTAAAGTAGACAATATCACATACGGTCTCTTTGCCATTGTTAAGGTCTTTGATATATGCCTTAAGTCCGTCAGGCTCATGGAAAGTTTCCTTATCCTCGCTGCCCTTTCTCTTATCCTCAAACTCAATTGTAAGTCCCGGATTAAGATATGCTGTCTCGTGAAGCCTGCTCTTTATCGCGTCTGCCTTGAATCTTGTCTTTTCAAATATTTCCCCATCAGGAAGAAATGTAACAGTTGTACCAGTATCATTTTTTCTGCATGTACCAATCTTTTCAAGTGGTGCTGTTGCCTTGCCTCTCTCATATCTTTGCTTGTATACGCCGCCGTCAACTCTTATCTCAACCTCAAGCCATACAGAAAGTGCGTTAACTACAGACGCACCAACTCCATGAAGTCCGCCTGATATCTTATATCCGCCATCTCCGAACTTACCGCCTGCATGAAGTACTGTGAATACAACCTCAACCGCAGGTATTCCGGCTTTAGGGTGGATTCCGATAGGAATACCTCGTCCGTTATCCTTGATAGTTGCTGTTCCATCATCATTAAGAGTTACATTTATCTGTGTACAGAAACCTGCCAGATGTTCATCCACCGAATTATCGGCAATCTCATATATAAGATGGTTAAGTCCCTTAGTTCCGACGCTTCCAATATACATACCAGGTCTCATTCTTACCGCTTCAAGACCTTCCAGTATTGATATACTGTTAGCATCATATTTATTAGCTGCCATTACTTAATTACTCTCCTCTTTACTTTCCAAAATATGTGTTGAATATATCATCAAAACTGCTATCTAAAGACAGGCCATTTCTGATACTCAATCCTTTCCATTCACTATCATTAAATTCCATGTAAATATCAGATTCATATTTTTCAAAGTCTTCATTAAACTTTTCCAATTTCCTCTTTTCAAGAATTGCAGATTTATTAACCTCTGTCTTTGCCTTATCATTGTCTGATGTACATCTGATAATATAATATCTGCCTTCTGCTTCAACAACCTTACTCATTTCACCTGTTGCCAGATCAAAAGCTGCCTTTTCAAATGCGCTGTCCATTTCATCACGCTTTAACTCATATTCATATTCGCCATCTGCATTATATTCTTTCGCAACAGCAAAAAATGAACTTCCTGAATTAACAAGATTATATGCTTTATTAATCTCATCTTCAGAATCGGAAACAATATACTGGATATCGATAACCCTTGCCTCATCAGCACTTACCTCTATATCCATTTCAGATGTTAAATCTGAATATAATTTCTTAGCTATGGTGAATTCAGTAAACATTACATTTAATTTTTCCTTAGTTATGCCTGTGCTCTTAATCTGTGAGTCTGATAATCCTGCATAATACTCATCAACTGCTTTGCTTACCGCATCCTTTTCGTCTCTTCCTAACACTACCCCGCGTTCTTTTGCTTTTACATTCATAGCTTTAACGCGCATAAGTTTAACTTTTACCTGATCTTTAATATAACTTTCAAAATCAGCATCTCCAATTGATTCTTTCCATATATCGCTGCCAAACATTTCCTCATATTGTTTCTTTAAATCCGACATGAGTATTTCAGCTTCACATGTATATGTTGTCTGCTGACCTGCTGTTTTTATCAGTTCACCGCTCTTCATTCCTGTAGTAAAATATATTCCTTTTCCATTAAAGAATTTGATATATCCCGCTACAAGAAGTACAACAACAAGAATAATTCCTAATATAATAAATGTTTTCTTTCTTCTTTTCATTTTCAATCCTCTTTACTTACTTGTGATATGGCTCATTCTTCATAATTCTATATGCCCTGTATATCTGTTCCAACAAGATAACTCTCATAAGCTGGTGTGGAAATGTCATTTTTGAAAAACTCAGCTTATAATCTGCCCTTTTTAGGACTGCATCTGCCAGTCCCAAAGAGCCTCCTATTACAAATGTTATGTTGCTTGTTCCGTCTATTCCAAGTCTGTCAATCTTTTCTGATAGTTCAACAGAATCAAGCATTTTTCCTTCTATTGCAAGTGCGCATACATAAGCATCATCTTTAATGGCAGAAAGGATTCTCTCCCCTTCCTTGTTCTTAATCTGCTCGTTGACAACATCACTTGCATTATCCGGTGTTTTCTCATCAGGCAGCTCTACAATATCGAGCTTACAATATCTTGAAAGTCTCTTGGAATACTCATCTACCGCCTGGGTATAAAATTTTTCTTTAATCTTACCTACACATACAACCGTAATACGCATATGTATTATCCTTCCACAAAGAAATATCCGCCATTATCAAGTTTGAATACTTCTAACTGCTCAAGAAGCTCATCATTACTTAATTCAGATACATCCATTCCTTCATCATCCATAACTTCTCTTAACTCTTTAATATCCTTGCAGTATACTGCCATGCAATCCTCTAAGAATTCCTTTGCTTCGTCTAAATCATATGCAACAGGCTCATCAAAAAGCTGTTTCTGGTCTCTTAAAAATACCTTTGCGCATTCATCAATATGCTTATCCATAACTTAAGTCTCCTTATCTTATCTCCTTAAATTGTTCTCTTAATGTTCCTTCTACCCATCCTGTTATGAAACGCCCGTGTTTCTTAACATCATCTACAGCTTTCTCCATAACATATGAGTAATACACATTGTCAAGCATTGCAATATCATTATAGTTATCACCAAATGCCATACATTCTTCAGGTTTTAGTCCAAAATACTGCTGAACCTGCTCAATTCCTCTTCCTTTATTAACATTAGTGTCCATAAGGTCTAAGTAAAGTTCTCCCGATACAAGTACTGAAGCCTTATCACTCCATTTGTTAATAAAATGCTCTTTAGAGTTCTTAATTCCTGTCATATCACATACAGCTATCTTTAATATATCCTCGTCAATGTCTGTAAACTTATCGACTAATGTAGTATGGTAATTGACCACCTTGGTCATTCTGTAATAATATTCTTCTGACTTAGGTTTAATATATGCCGTATGTTCTCCTGATACAAGCACCTCACAATTTGGCTGTTCAATTACATCCTCAATTATCTCTAATGCAAGCTTCCGCTCCATTGGAGTCTTACCAATAGTTTTTCCCCTGTATTCTACAAGAGCACCATTCTCCGCAATATATGCAAGCCTATCACTGACAACTCCAAAAAGTCTCTTAAGACTCGTTATCTGCCTGCCACTAGCCGGTGCAAATATAACTCCATTATCAACAAGCTTATTAATATACTGTACCGCAGATTCATCAACACTCTGCGCTCCATTTAGAAGCAATGTCCCATCAAGGTCACTTGCTACAAATTTAATCATATATTTTCTCCTTAAAATACTTTAAGCTCATGTACAAGTCTTGCTACAGGCAGACCGACAACATTATTATAGTCGCCTTCAATACCCTTAATGTATGCTGCAAATTTTCCCTGAATACCATATGCACCAGCCTTGTCCATAGGCTCTCCTGTATTTATGTAATCCCTGATTTCTTCATCCGTCATATCATATACCCATACATCAGTTTTTTCGTAAAAGCTTACATTCTTGTGCGCGCTGCATATAGTGACACCTGTATACACCTGATGAATCTCACCCTCTAAAGACTTAAGGATTCTAAATGCGTCTTCTTCATCCTTAGGCTTTGTAAGTATCTCTCCCTTATGGTAAACAATAGTATCTGCACCTATAACAATTACAGCATCCTCTTTATCTGTATATTGCTCCAATACTGACTGTGCCTTGATAGAAGATAATTCTCTTACATAATCTTCCGGCTCCATCTCTTTAATATTCTCATCTGCATCACTTGTAACAACAGTAAAATCAAGTCCTACCTGACTCATAAGTTCTCTTCGTCTTGGTGAACCCGATGCAAGTATCAAATTTTTCATAAAACTTCCATCTCCTTGTTCTTCACTGTATTTTGTGGTCAGAGCCTACTTCGACTCATACATATGGAATTATAACATATAAAAAAGAATTCTCCACATTTTATGGAGAATTCCCTTTCATAAACTATGTTATATTACTTATCAGATTTCTTTCTGTTTACAGCAATAACAATACCAGAAACAATTACAGCTGCAACAAGAATTCCAATATATATGCCAATATGCTTATTATCACCAGTCTGCACTAAATCTTCATCAGCACCAACCTCTGCCTTTTTGCCATTCTTAACAGTTGAATCAGAATCCATTGCTGAATTGTCCGAAGTTTTCTTTATATTGCTTCCATCTGCAACATAATCCTCATCAGCAGCTACCTGTCCTTTCTTTGTAGCACGGGTAACCTGTTCTTCGTCTGCTGCAACCTGACCTGTTGTTACATTATTACCTGAATAATCTGAACCTGAAATTGTATGTGATGGCTTAGTTTCTTTTTCACCAGTCTTTGTTTCACTCATGCCACCAGTTGTCTTAGATTCTTTCTCAGTTGGCTTTACCGCCTCTGTTGATGCGCTCTCTGCTGACTTTGTTGTCTCTGTCACATCTATTCCTGACTTTGATGCCTCTGTTACTTTCTCAGTTGGCTTTACCACCTCTGTCGATGCATTTTCTGACGACTTTGTTGTTTCTGTCACATCTGTTCCTGACTTTGATG
>QRVH01000032.1 GCA_003458705.1 Eubacterium sp. AF22-9
TGGTGCACCGGTTGCATTGCCAAATGCATAGCCGGGTAGCCAAGTCGGGACGGGATAAACGCTGAAGGCATCTAAGCGTGAAGCCCCCCTCAAGATGAGATATCCCATAACATAAGTTAGTAAGACCCCTTGAAGACGACGAGGTAGATAGGCAGAAGGTGGAAGTGTGGTGACATATGGAGCTGATCTGTACTAATAGGTCGAGGGCTTAACCAAGAAAAAAGGTTAAGACGGTTTGGATAGAACAAAGAGAGTTATTCTTAAGAGTAATCGGATGAAAAATATTTGCAAAGACAGATACGATATGATATATTTAATGTGCAGTTTTGAAGGAACAATCCTTCTCCTTAAAGATAGGGGATTGGTCAAATGGTATGATAGGGGTCTCCAAAACCTTTGGTGGGAGTTCGATTCTCTCATCCCCTGCTATTTAAAGGATTTAAGTTGAATTTCAGCTTGAATCCTTTTTTTGCATTTAAAAAGATTAATTACAAAGTTGCTAAAACTATATAATAATAATGATGAGGAGATAATCATGAATGAATCTAAATATGAGCATATAGTACACCCATTTCCACCGTTGTATAACAGTGAATCAAGAATACTGATACTTGGAAGTCTGCCATCAGTTAAGTCAAGAGAGCAGATGTTTTTTTATGGACATCCGCAGAACAGATTCTGGAAAATGATTAGTGGAGTATTTGAAGAGACAGTTCCGCAGACGATAGAAGAAAAGAAGGCATTTATGTTAAAGCATAATATTGCATTGTGGGATACAATATATAGCTGTGACATAATTGGTTCTAGTGACAGTAGTATTAAGAATGTTGTTCCAACAGATTTGAAAAGCATTATAGATAATTCTAAGATTGAAAAAGTAATATGTAATGGGAAAACATCAGGAAAATATTATGAAAAATATCAGATGAAATATCTGGGAATTAAACCAGATATTCTTCCCTCAACAAGTCCTGCAAATGCTGCATATTCATTGGGGAAACTTGTTGAGATATGGAAGAAATCTATAATATATTAGATTTTTAATTATTTTTCAGGCTTAACAACATTAAGAGGCATCATAAGATGATCTATAAGGATGCTGTAAGCTTTATCACCATTAAGAGGCATCATAAGATGATCTATAAGGATGCTGTAAGCTTTATCACCATTACCAGCTTTGAGATAATCAAAGTATTTCTTGTGTTCATCTAATGTACCAGTAATACGTCCATCAACCTCAAGAGCTGACTGAGAAGTAAGTTTTATCAGATACATTAGTCTTTGAAAAATGTGAAGGCGCGGGCTGTCAGTTTGGCAGTCCGCGTCTTTTAATTTGCCAATAAATAAATACTATGATATCATTAATTATTATGTAATAAAGGAATGATTCATATGGATAATATTATTATAAGAAGCATGAAAGAAGAGGATTCTTCAGAAGTCCTTGAGATGATGAAGGTGTTTTATGCCTCACCAGCACTGCTTTCAGACCCTTCAGAGGATGTTATGAAAAGGGATATTGCAGATTGTCTTGGAGATAATCCATTTATAGAGTGTTTTGTGTTCGAGAATAACACAGGTGTCATCATGGGTTATTCAATGATTGCACACAGCTATTCTACTGAATGTGGCGGCAATTGTGTGTGGGTTGAGGACATATATATTAAGCCGGATTACAGAGGAAAGAATATTGCAGGTGAGTTCTTTGAACATCTTGACAATATGTATGGAAAAGAAGCTGTCAGATTCAGACTTGAGGTTGAAGAGGAGAATGAAAGGGCAGTGAAAGCATATAAGAAGGCTGGATTTGAGAAGCTTGGTTATGTGCAGATGGCTAAGGATTACTAATTGGAGTTGTTATGAATAATAGTTATAATGAAAGAAGCATGAAGATAATTGACCTTAGGAAAACTATCTTAGAGGACAATGATGCTGATGCTGACAGATTAAGAGAAGAGCTAAAGAAGAAAAATGTATTCTATATGAATGTCATGTCAAGTCCCGGTTCGGGTAAGACTACAACTATTGTTGGTACAATTGAAAGACTTAGGAAACATTTTAATATAGGTGTGATGGAAGCTGATATTGATTCTGATGTTGATGCACTTACTGTTGCTAAGGCAGGAGTGCCAGCAGTACAGCTGCATACAGGAGGAATGTGCCATCTTGATGCTGATATGTCAAGACAGGGAATGGCTGCGTTAGAAGCTGAAGCAGATAATGCACTTGATTTTATTATACTCGAGAACGTTGGTAATCTTGTGTGTCCGGCTGAGTTTGATACAGGCGCATGTCTTAATGTGGCAATTCTTTCAGTTCCAGAAGGAGATGACAAACCGCTTAAGTATCCGCTTATGTTCGAGAAGTGTCAGGCTGTGATTATTAATAAGATTGATTCAATGCCAGCATTTGATTTTGATATGGATAGGGTTAAGGATAATATTGCAATGAGAAATCCGGAAGCAGTAGTTTTTCCTGTTTCTGCAAGAACAGGAGAAGGAATGGATGCATGGTGTGAGTGGCTTAAAGACAATGCAGCACAATATTTAGGAGAGAACCAGAATGGGTAATGTAAGAGTAATTGATGTACATCAGAGTGTTTATGCAGTTAATGATGAGATAGCTGCTAAGACAAGGGCAAGGCTTAAGGAAGAGAAAACATTTATGGTTAATCTTATGTCGAGTCCGGGAGCAGGTAAGACTACAACTCTGATAAGAACAGCTAATATGTTAGGAGACAGATATCGTATAGGTGTAATGGAAGCAGATATTGATTCTTCTGTTGATGCTGAGAAGATGGCGGCAGCAGGGGTTACTTCAATTCAGGTGCATACAGGCGGAGAGTGTGCGATGGACGCTCATATGACCATGCAGGCACTTGATGAATTTGACACAGAGGGGCTTGACCTTCTTGTTATGGAGAATGTCGGTAATCTAGTATGTCCGGCTGAGACAGACACAGGAGCATCGCGTAATGTCGTTATTCTTTCGTATCCTGAGGGTGATGATAAGCCACTTAAATATCCTCTTATGTTCGAGGTGTGTCATGTAGTTCTTATCAATAAAATAGATACTAAAGAGTATTTTGATTTTGATGACGAAGCAGTTGTTGAAAGAATTCACGAAAGAAATCCATTGGCAAAGGTATTTTTCGTATCAGCTAAGACTGGCGAAGGCTTTGAAGAATGGATAAGCTGGCTTGACAATAATATTAAGGAATGGATTGGAGGTACAGTCTGATGGTAGACAGTCGTAATTTTAAAAAACAGAATCAGAAAGGACAGGGATTAAAGAAGCATAAGTGGATTCCGCTTGTTGTTATCGTAGTGCTTGCACTTGTACTTATTCTTATACAGTATTTTATGATTGATATACTTATGGCAGTCAACACAAAATAGTTCATATATTCATGAATTCGGAAAGATTTAATAATCCCCAGCCCTGCAGATTATCTGGCAGGGCTTTTTTAGTACAGCAGGAATGGAGCCTTTTCTTTATCTCTTTAGGAGACATGTCTTTTTTTGTCAGAACATTTGCAATTGCACCAGAAACAACCGGGGCAGACATGGAAGTTCCACTTTTTACAGAATATCCGCTAACGGAATTATTGCACGACCTGATATATGAACCATTTACAATAAGCTCTGGTTTTACTATACATTCACTGGTTGGACCTCTTCCTGAATAGAAATCTTTGCCATCCGGGGAACCGACTGTGATAATTTTCTTGCAGGTTCCGGGGATTGCAACAGTCTGTCGTCCAGGCCCTTCATTTCCAGCGGCTGCGACAACAATTATATTATTGTCCCAAAGCTTTTCAATTGCTTTTTCAAGAGCAATGAGATTTTCCTTTTCGCCAAATGTGGTTGCACCGAAGGATATATTGACAACTCTTATATTCAAATCTTTCTGATGGGAGATTATCCAGCCAGCTGCATCTAAAACATTTTCAATCCTGCCATTGCCAAGTCTGTCTAATACCTTGATTCCTGCGAGACTGGCAGCAGGGCAGATTCCTTTTATTCTGCCGTGGCTTGCATAGCCGCTGCCTGCGATAATTCCACTTACATGGGTGCCATGTCCACAGTCATCATAAGCATTTTTTCTGCCATTGACAAAATCCTTGAAAGCTACTATGCGGTTTTTGAAATCTATATGAGGATATATTCCTGAATCTATTACAGCAACAGTGATTAATTTATTCATAATAATTATTTTCAGAACATAATATATATATTTTAGTATATTCAGATTGGGTGGTTTAGTGCGGTTATATTACAGGGATTAGATGTGACTAATTATTCATTTACTTTCTTATAAAAAATTGATATAATTTAAATATTAAAAGTATGGAGGTATTTTAATGAAACAGTTAAATGAAAAAGTTGCTATTGTAACAGGAGCAGGTCAGGGAATAGGTAAAGGAATTGCTCTTTGTCTTGCAAAAAGAGGGGTTAAGGTTATTGCAACGGGACGTAGAGCAGAGCCAATTGAGCAGACAATTGCAGAGATTAAGGAATTAGGTGGAGAAGGCTTCGCCATGACATGCGATTCAGCAGACAGAGCAAGAGTTGAAGAGGTTGTTAATGTTGCTGTAGAAAAGTATGGAACAGTTGATGTTGTAGTTAATAACGCACAGGCTATCGTTCCTTCTGCTCCAGTTGAAGAAACTTCTTATGATAATATGCTTAAAGCATGGCAGAGTGGTGTAATCGGCTCTCTTAACTATATGCAGGCTGCATTCCCTTATATGAAGGAACAGCATGAAGGAAGAATTATTAACTTTGCTTCTGCAACAGGTATGTTTGGTATTGCAGGACAGTTAGCTTACGGTTCTAATAAAGAAGCTTTAAGAGGTATGACTAAGATTGCAGCTAAGGAATGGGGACAGTATGGTATCTGTGTTAATATCGTTCTTCCAGGAGCGGAATCACCAGCAGCTAAGGCATGGGCTGAGAAATTTCCAGAGGAATATGCGAAGCAGGTTAACCTTAATCCTATGAAGCGTTTTGGTGATCCAGAGATAGATATTGCTCCTGTCATTGCATTTTTAGCAGGTCCGGATTCATGCTATTTCTCAGGACAGAGTGTGATTGTTGATGGTGCTAATTCTATAATGCCATAATGTCTATATACATATTGAAAAAATTTGCTTTTTGGCGGTTCATGGAATATAATGTTTACATCAATAATAATCGTGTATGAGAGGTTTATGTTATGGATAATAAGAGAATTGTAGTTGCCTTAGGAAGAAATGCATTTGGAAAGACATTTCCAGAGCAGCAGCAGAATGTTAAGAAAGCAGCAGTGGCAATAGCTGATCTTGTAGAAGCTAAGTATCAGGTTGTTATTACACACAGTAACGGACCACAGGTTGGGATGATTCAGACAGCAATGACTGAGTTCGCAAGACTTGATCCTGATGACAGAACAGTTGCTCCTATGTCTGTATGCGGAGCCATGAGTGAAGGTTATATTGGATATGATCTTCAGAATGCCATAAGAGAAGAGCTTATTAACAGAGGAATATATAAGACAGTTTCAACTATTATTACTCAGGTAAGAGTTGATCCTTTTGACATTGCTTTCAGTGAACCATCTAAGGTTATTGGTAGATATATGTCTAAAGAAGAAGCTGATGCTGAAGAAGAGAAGGGAAATTATGTAGTTGAAGAAGAACCTGGTAAGTTCAGAAGAATAATTGCTTCGCCTATGCCTATTGATATATATGAGATTGATGCTGTCAAGGCATTACTTGATGCAGATCAGGTTGTTATTGCAGCGGGCGGTGGCGGAATTCCTGTATTACAGCAGGGTTCACATCTTAAGGGGGCAAGTGCTATTATTGAGAAGGATTACACAGCAGCTAAGTTAGCAGAGCTTGTCGGAGCAGGAACATTACTTTTCCTTACAGCATATGACAAGCTTACTATTGGAAAGGGTACACCAGAGGAGAAGGTATTTGATACAGTTTCTGCATCAGATCTTCACCAGTATATTAAAGAAGGTCATTTCCCGGCAGTTACAACTTTCCCTAAGGTAGATGCTTCTATCAGATTTGTAACAGCAGATAATGAAAGAAAGGCTGTTATAGCTAATCTTGAGAAGGCTAAGGATGGTCTTGCAGGAAAGACCGGAACAACAATTACAGCGTAATATTTTGAATATTATATGGAAGCACGGGCATTTTTGTCCGTGCTTTTTTGCGCCTGATTTTACCGTTCGCGACATAAAAACGACGGATTACGACGAAAAAACGACCGATTACGACATGTTTAACACAAAGCGGGAAAAAGCTGATATACTTATGAAGTCGGAATAATAATCACGATTGGGGGAAAATGCTGGTATTTAATATGTTTAACAAAAAGGATGAAATGTGTATATGCTTTGAAAGATATTTTCTGGCGATGGGGAATTCACTTGAAGATTTCTGGAGTATTAATAAGAAGTACATGCAGGGATTTTCAAGAGAGGAAGATGAGAAATACATAGGAAAATGTAAGAAAGTTCTTATTGTTATGTCGAAGGAATTTATAACTGACATGTTGTCTTTATATTATATGGATGTGATAAGAAGTCTTAAAGAGCAGGGAGTCATAGAAGTAATGGCCATGATAGGAAATGATGTTAATCTGCCATCAAGATATGAATGGATTAATGATGCGGATGTCAGCAGGATAGCTTTTTATTAATATTTGCTTGCATTTATGTTCCAGAATCTCTATAATCAACTTTGTATGATTATTTTTATAATAGATTATTATCTGTTATGCGTATTTTTTGGAGGAGATTATTAATGATTAGTGCTAACAATGTAACACTTAGAATCGGTAAGAAGGCTCTTTTTGAAGATGTTAACATTAAGTTCACAGAGGGTAACTGTTATGGACTTATTGGTGCGAATGGTGCCGGAAAGTCAACATTTTTAAAAATTCTTACAGGACAGATAGAACCTAGCAAGGGTGATGTTTCAATCACACCAGGTCAGAGATTATCTTTCTTAGAGCAGGATCACTTCAAGTATGATGAATATAATGTTCTTGATACAGTAATCATGGGTAATGACAGACTTTACCAGATTATGAAAGAGAAAGAAGCTATATATGCCAAGGAAGATTTTACAGAGGAAGATGGTAACAAGGCAAGTGAGCTTGAGGCTGAGTTTGCAGATATGAATGGCTGGGAGGCTGAGTCAGATGCTGCACAGCTTCTTAACGGACTTGGAATCGGAACAGATCTTCATTATAAGACAATGGCTGAGCTTAACGGTAGTGAGAAGGTGAAAGTTCTTCTTGCAAAGGCTTTATTTGGTAATCCTGATATTCTGCTTTTAGATGAGCCTACTAACCACCTTGATCTTGATGCGATTGCATGGTTAGAAGAATTCCTTATTAATTTTGAGAATACTGTTATTGTTGTATCGCATGACAGATATTTCCTTAATAAAGTATGTACACAGATTGCAGATATTGATTATGCGAAGATTCAGCTCTATGCAGGTAATTATGATTTCTGGTATGAGTCAAGCCAGCTTATTATCAAGCAGATGAAGGAAGCTAATAAGAAGAAGGAAGAAAAGATTAAGGAATTACAGGACTTTATCCAGAGATTCTCTGCCAATGCTTCTAAGTCTAAGCAGGCTACTTCAAGAAAGAGAGCTCTTGAGAAGATTGAATTAGACGAGATTAAGCCATCAAGCAGAAAGTATCCATATATTGATTTCAGACCAGCAAGAGAGATTGGTAATGAAGTACTTACAGTAGAAGGAATTTCTAAGACTATTGATGGTGTTAAGGTACTTGATAATGTATCATTTATTGTAAATCATGATGATAAGATAGCATTTGTTGGTTCTAATGAGCTTGCGACAACTACACTTTTCAATATTATTACAGGCAACATGGAGCCTGATGAGGGAAGCTACAAATGGGGTGTTACAACTTCACAGGCTTATTTCCCTAAGGACAGTGCTGCAGAGTTTAACAGAGAAGATACTATTGTTGAATGGCTTACACAGTATTCACCAGATCCGGATCCTACTTATGTAAGAGGATTCCTTGGAAGAATGCTTTTTGCCGGAGATGACGGTGTTAAGAAGGTTAAGGTATTATCAGGTGGAGAGAAGGTAAGATGCCTTATATCCAAGATGATGATATGTGGAGCAAATGTATTAGTGTTTGATGATCCTACTAACCACCTTGATATGGAGTCAATCACAGCTCTTAACAACGGACTTATTAAGTTCCCTGGTGTTACATTATTTACATCACACGATCACCAGTTCATTCAGACAACAGCTAACCGTATTATGGAAATCGTTCCAAGCGGTCAGCTTATTGATAAGATAACAACTTATGATGAGTATCTTGCAAGCGATGAGATGGCAAGAAAGCGTCAGGGCTTTGCAGAAGCAGCTTCTGATGATGAAGATTAATAAACAGCAATGGACAGCCGCACTTATGTGCGGCTGTCTGTGCGTATGAGCTGCGAGCAGAGTCAAGATGAGAATAAGAATGATTGACAAATACCACACATTTGTTATACTTATCACATATTATATTTGCAGGGGAGCATAAGGGCTGTGTAAGCAGTGGCTGCTGAGAGGGATTAAGTTCCGACCCATAACCTGATGTGGATAATGCCACCGTAGGGATTCTTTAAAGGGCTTTTTAGCTCTTCATTTGATTGTTTCGATATCGGATTTCCACAAGGCTTATGATTTTCCTGTTAATTATCCAGAATGGAGGAATACATATGGAATACGCAACACAGATGGATGCCGCAAGAAAAGGCATTGTTACTAAAGAAATGGAAATAGTTGCAAAGAAAGAGAATATAGATGTCGAGAGTTTAAGACAGCTTATAGCTAAGGGACAGGTTATCATTCCTGCTAATAAGAATCATAAGTGTCTTGACCCTAACGGTATCGGTAATAAGTTAAGAACTAAGATTAATGTTAATCTTGGAACTTCAAGGGACTGCGTGGATCTTGATATGGAGCTTGACAAGGTTAATAACGCTGTAAAGATGGGCGCAGAGGCTATCATGGATCTTTCTTCTTTCGGTGATACACAGAAATTCAGAAGAAAGCTGACAGCAGAATGTCCTGCAACAATAGGAACAGTTCCTATATATGATGCAGTTGTATATTATCATAAGGCACTTAAGGATATCACAGCACAGGAATGGCTTGATATTGTAGAAATGCATGCTAAAGACGGCGTTGACTTCATGACTATACATTGTGGTATCAACAAGGCTACAGCTAAGAAGTTCAGAGCAGATAAGAGACTTATGAATATTGTATCAAGAGGCGGTTCTATCATATATGCATGGATGGAGATGACTGGAAATGAAAATCCATTCTTTGAATATTATGACAGAGTACTTGAGATATGCCGTGAGTATGATGTTACTATGAGCCTTGGAGATGCGTGCAGACCAGGATGTATCATGGATGCATCTGATATCTCACAGATTGAAGAGCTTGTTACACTTGGCGAGCTTACAAGAAGAGCATGGGAGAAGGACGTCCAGGTAATGGTGGAAGGACCGGGACATATGCCTCTTAACCAGATTAAGGCTAATATGGAAATCCAGCAGACAATATGCAAGGGCGCACCTTTCTATGTATTAGGACCTCTTGTTACTGATATAGCGCCAGGGTATGATCACATTACAGCAGCAATCGGTGGAGCTATCGCAGCTACTTATGGGGCTTCATTCCTCTGCTATGTAACACCTGCAGAGCATCTTAGATTACCGGATCTTAATGATGTTAAGGAAGGAATTATTGCTTCTAAGATTGCAGCACATGCGGCTGATATTGCAAAGGGCGTACCGGGTGCAATGGACTGGGATTATAAGATGGACAAGGCAAGAAAGGTTCTTGACTGGGAAGCAATGTTTGATGTTGCGATTGACCCTGAGAAGGCAAGAGCTTACAGAGCTTCATCTAAGCCTGAAAAAGAGGATACATGTTCTATGTGCGGTAATTTCTGTGCAGTAAAGAATATGAACAAGATTATGGAAGGCGAGATTGTAAGCATATTTGACGAGTAATAACACTTATGGGAGGGCTGTCACGGTTGTGGCAGCTCTTTTTTATACAAAAATTTAAATAAAAATATAATGGACTAAAGACCTATTGGCTAAAATGTGTAATATACTATATACTTACATTAACAGGGAATAGATGGAGGTTATATGACATTATTATTAATTTTACTTGCAGTTCTGCCTACAATATTTATGATTGTTTTCATATATTATAAAGATTCATATGAAAAAGAGCCGGTAGGTCTGCTGGTTTCATTATTTGCACTCGGAATGGCGGGAACAATACCTGCTGTTGCATATGAGACAGCTGGGGATGCGTTTATTGGATTGTTTTTTTATAAGAATAGTGGAATATATAATCTTATTTCAGCATTTTTAGGGGTTGCACTTGTAGAAGAAGGTGTTAAATTCATAGCTTTATATTTCAGGACATGGAAGAATCCTAATTATAATTATAAATTCGATGGCATTGTATATGCTGTGCTTGTGTCTTTAGGGTTTGCCACAGTTGAGAATATACTTTATGTATTGGAGGGTGGACTTTCGGTAGCGATAGCAAGAGCATTGTTATCAGTTCCATCACATGCGATAGATGCAGTATATATGGCTTTTATTATGGATATGCCAAATATTATGATTCCGTAGGAATTGTAAGGAGAAGAAATAAAAACTTAAGGATGGCGGTTATTGTGCCGGTATTGCTGCATGGATGCTATGATTTTCTGCTTTTTGAGAATTCGCTTATATATCTTGCAGTATTCTTAGTGTTTGTAATAGTGCTTGATGTTCTGGCTGTTATAAGAATTAACCGTTCATCAAAAAAGAATATGCAGATATACAAATCAGCAGTTCAGGTATATTGTACTAACTGTGGTCAGAAGCTTAATGAGTATGGTTTTTATTGTATGAACTGCGGGTGTCCGGTAAGAAGAATGTGATTTGCCATGAAACGGGATAAATGCTATAATCATATGATGCGAAAATGTGATATTAAGGAGTGAACTTTATGGCAAACACAGCCAGCAGGAATGGTAAAAAGACTACCGCTCAGAGAAAGAAAACAAATACTTCAGGCAGGAAAAAGCAGCCGGCTAAGTCTAAGCAGCCAGTAAAGAATAAGCAGATTCAGGATAATCAGTTAAGGAATGATTGTATAATACTTTTTTCGATAGCATGTGCGATAATACTTATACTTACGAATTTTAATCTTGCAGGGACATTGGGCAGAGGAATAAAATGGCTTATGTTTGGTGTTTTTGGCGTGATGGAATACATTTTTCCATTTGTACTTGCAGCAAGTGTTATTTTCTTAATGGTAAACAGGGATTTAATAAGAGTTGCAAGAATTAAGACCGTAGCGGTGTACGGACTTCTTATTGTATTATGCGGAATGATTCAGTGTGTATATAACAAGCCGGCAATTATGGAAAGCAATGTGGGAGAGGTATTTACATATTGTGCTGATTATAAGGCAGGCGGAGGCTTTTTAGGCGGCGTCTTATGTAAAGCATTAAGTCCGATAGGGGCTATTGGAACATTTGTAATATTAATGATACTTGCAATTATATGTATAGTTATTATTACAGAGAAATCTTTTGTGTCAGGACTTAAGAATGTTAAGAAGAGCAGCCAGAGGATGATGCAGGAGGCAAAAGAAGATTATTCGGCATACAGACAGCATTCTGCAAGTCTGCATGAAAACGATATGTCTGATGAAGAGTACCACAGATTAAGGGAAGAAGAGAGAGCCAGGGCAAGATTAAGAAAGATTGAAAAGAAAGAAAAACAGCTTGCTGAAAAGAAAGCAAGGGAAGAATATCTTGCCAATGCCAGAATGAATAATGTTGTAAGAGGCGTGACTTCTGACACACTTATAACAGGTGATGTCCAGCCAGAGCCAGAGATAGATATACATGAAATTGAAGTTGACCGTGAAAGAAAAGATGAATATTCAGCAGATATATATGAGCCTGATAACAGGATGAAGCCTGTAGATAAAGCACAGGTAATTGTTGATGACAGTGATGATTTGTTTGAAGATTTGTATTCGGATGATAAATCTGCTGACAGTGGGATGCCTGTACAATCAGTTCAGGAGATACAGGATGATTATTACTCAGAAGAATCACAGTATCCGGATGAAGATGTTTCTGACGGTATGGTGGATAATTATTCGTATTCAGATCCGGATGCGGATGAGGAAGTGTATGATATACAGGGTGATGAAGCAGCAGATTATACTGATGATATTCAGGAAGAGCCAGAGGCAGATGTACAGGATAATGTAACAGCAGAAAATCCAGCGTCTGAAGGCGGAGCCTTGGTTTCCACAGATAATAAGAATGGTGTATCTGAAAAGAAGCCAAAGAAAGCGTATAAGTTCCCGCCAGTAAGCTTATTAAAGAAGAATCCGGGGGCAGCGTCTGGCGGAAAGGCTGAATACAGAATGACTGCACAGAGGTTACAGGAGACTCTGCTTACGTTCGGCGTTAAAGTTACTATAACTGATATAAGCTGTGGACCAACTGTTACAAGATATGAGTTACAGCCGGAGCAGGGTGTCAAGGTCAGCAAGATTGTATCTTTATCAGACGATATCAAGCTTAATCTGGCAGCTGCTGATATAAGAATTGAAGCACCAATTCCGGGTAAGGCAGCTATTGGTATTGAAGTTCCTAACAAGGAAGCTGGAAGCGTATATTTCAGGGAACTTGTTGAGTCCAAGGAATTCAAAGAAAGCCAGTCGGCAATATCATTCGGAGTTGGTAAGGATATTGCAGGAAAGACTATTATTGCGGATATTGCCAAAATGCCACATATGCTTATTGCAGGTGCGACAGGTTCAGGTAAATCAGTATGTATCAACACAATTATCATGAGTATTCTTTATAAGGCAAAGCCGGAAGATGTAAGACTTATAATGGTTGACCCTAAGGTTGTTGAGTTAAGTGTGTACAATGGAATACCACATTTGTTATTACCGGTTGTAACTGATCCTAAAAAGGCTGCGGGAGCGCTTAACTGGGCTGTTAATGAAATGACAGACAGATATAAGAAGTTCGCGGCAATGCAGGTGCGTAATATTAAAGGATATAATGATGTTGTTGTTAAGAAAAACAAGGAGGGCATAGATCCTCCAATGGAGAAGCTTCCACAGATTGTTATTATCATAGACGAGCTTGCCGACCTTATGATGGTTGCACCGGGAGAGGTTGAAGATGCAATATGCCGTCTGGCACAGCTTGCAAGAGCAGCAGGAATACATATGGTTATAGCAACACAGAGACCTTCTGTTAATGTAGTAACAGGACTTATCAAGGCAAATATTCCGTCTAAGATAGCATTTGCAGTATCTTCGGGAATTGATTCAAGAGTTATCATTGATATGAATGGTGCTGAGAAGCTGCTTGGAAAGGGAGATATGCTTTACTTCCCATCTAATCTTCCAAAGCCGCTGCGTGTACAGGGCGCATTTGTATCTGATGAAGAGGTTGAAAATGTTGTATCCTTCCTTAAGGAGAATGCAGAGGAAGTATCTTATGATGAGAGTATCGCACAGGCTACTGTAAGTCAGGAGAGTATGCCGGGCAGCAGTAGTAAAGGTGATGACGACAGGGATTCGCTTTTCGCTGATGCGGGAAGATTCGTTATTGAGAATGAGAAAGGCTCAATAGGAAGTCTGCAGAGACATTTTAAGATTGGTTTTAACAGGGCTGGACGAATTATGGATCAGCTTGCTGATGCAAAGGTAGTAGGACCGGAGCTTGGAACTAAGCCAAGAAAGGTTGAAATGACAATGGAAGAGTTTGAAACACTTCTAAAGCAGCAGTAATGTAAGTAATATATACTATAAAATAAGGAGACTAATGTATGAAGCTTTCAGAGATATTAAAGATATGTTCAGAAAATGAAGTTACAGATTTCAGATACAGTGTTGTATGCGGCGATACTGAGTCGCAAGTGACAGGAATTACATCTGATTCAAGAAAGATGCAGGACGGATATGCATTTGTATGCATTAAAGGAGCTGTGAGTGATGGACATAAGTATATTGACCAGATTAAGGATAAGGCATCTGTAATTGTTGTTCTTGATGGCGAATACGAAGCCAAGGATTGCAAGGCAGCAGTTGTAAGCACAGATAACACGAGACTTGCGCTTGCACTTATGTCGGCGGCAGTTTACGGCAATCCTGACAAGAAGCTGTTCACAATAGGAATAACAGGAACTAAGGGAAAGACAACAACTACTTATATGGTTAAAAATGTGCTTGAAGCATGTGGCATTAAGACAGGTCTTATCGGAACAATCGAGACAATTATCGGTGATGAGGCAGTTCCGGCACACAATACAACACCTGAATCAATAGAGATTCACCAGTCATTTGCCAAGATGGTAGAGGCTGGCTGTAAGGCAGTTGTCATGGAGGTGTCTTCGCAAGGACTTAAGCATGACAGAACAGCAGGCATTATGTTTGACATAGGCGTATTCACTAATCTCGAGCCTGACCATATCGGACCTAATGAACATGAATCATTTGAGGATTACCTTAACTGCAAGGCTAAGTTATTCAAGCAGTGCAAGGTTGGTATTGTAAATGCTGACGACAAGCATACTAAGGATATTCTTAAAGACTCAATATGTAAGGTTGAAAGCTATGGTATCGGAGATGATGCTGATATTAAGGCTGAAAATATTGAACTACTGCATGAACCGGGCAAGATTGGACTTACATATGACTGTACAGGACTTGTTAATATGAAGGTTGAGCTTAATCTTCCGGGTAAGTTCTCTGTATACAATTCATTATGTGCAATAGCAATTACAAGACATTTTAATGTTGACAGCGAGGCACTTAAGGAGACTCTTAAGCATGTTAAGGTTAAGGGAAGAATTGAGCTTGTAAAGGTATCGGATGATTTTACATTAATGATAGATTATGCTCATAATGCTATGGCTTTAGAGAGTATTCTTACAACTCTTAAGGAATATCACCCTCACAGACTTGTATGCCTGTTTGGATGCGGCGGAAATCGTTCTAAGGAGAGAAGATTTGAGATGGGTGAGGTTTCAGGAAAGCTTGCTGACCTTACTATTATCACATCGGATAATCCAAGATTTGAAGAGCCGGAGGCAATTATAGAGGATATCAAGACTGGTATTGCCAAGACTACAGGAAAGCATGTTGATATTACAGACAGAAAAGAAGCTATAAAGTATGCGATAGAGCATGGCGAGCCGGGTGATATTATTGTTCTTGCAGGTAAAGGACATGAGGATTATCAGGAGATTAAAGGCGTGAAGTATCCAATGGATGAGAGAGTTCTTATCGCAGAGGTGCTTGAAGAATTAAAGGATAAATAATGTACGCAGATGTAATTATAGACATTTCGATTGAACAGCTTGATAAGACATTCCAGTATGCAGTTCCGCAAGAATTACAGGATGTAATTGAACTTGGAATGACTGTTGATATTCCTTTTGGCACAGGAAACAGGCAGATAACAGGGTATGTTGTCGGGTTAGGAGAAAAGGCGGCATATCCTGTTGAAAAAATAAAGTTTATTACGGGAATTACTGAGGGCAAAGTTACTGCCGTCAGCAGGATGATAAGGCTTGCGGCGTGGCTTAAGCATAATTACGGCTGTACCATGAATCAGGCAATTAAGACAGTTGTTCCTGTAAAGGATAAGGTTAAGCAGAAGGAAAAACGTTCGGTTAATCTTATTATAGATAAGGCACAGGCGCAGGATTATCTTGATACATTTGCAAAGAAAAATGCAAAGGCAAGATACAGACTGTTAGAAGCTCTGATTAATGAGCCTGTAATAGAAGAAAATATTATTAAATCAAAACTTAATATTACGGCGCAGATTATCAAAACCTTTGAAGATATGGGGATTGTAGAAGTCAGATCAGAAGATATGTACAGGAATCCTGTAAGAAATGTTTCGGGAGAAAGAAAGCATATTGAACTCAATGAACAGCAGAAAAATGCTGTTGATAAAATAATATCTGATTATGATAATGGAGATTATAAGACATATCTGCTTCATGGTGTGACAGGAAGCGGAAAGACCGAAGTGTATCTTGAAGCAATAGAGCATGTGCTAAGTCAGGGCAGACAGGCAATTGTGCTGATACCGGAGATTGCGCTCACATTCCAGACTGTGCAGAGATTTTATCATAGATTCGGTGATAAGGTATCTATTATGAATTCCCGAATGTCAAAGGGAGAACGGTATGACCAGTTTCTGCGGGCACAGAGAGGCGATATAAGTGTAATGATAGGACCTCGTTCAGCGCTGTTCACACCATTTTCAAATATAGGGCTTATAGTAATAGATGAAGAGCATGAAGGGGCTTATAAGTCAGAGACTGTTCCAAGATATCATGCAAGAGAAGTTGCGTGCCATATTGCAGAGGAGGCAGGTGCTTCGGTAATATTGGGTTCTGCGACTCCTTCAATGGAAAGCTATTATGCAGCAATGAATGGATATATAGAGCTTATTAAACTTGACAGCCGTGCAGGAAGCGGAGAACTTCCGTCAGTTGATATTGTTGACCTGAGAGAAGAATTAAGGCTTGGAAACAGGACGATATTCAGTAACAGGTTAAGAGAATTGATGAGTGACAGACTTGCAAAGCATGAGCAGATAATGCTTTTCCTTAATAAAAGAGGTGTGGCAGGCTTTATATCATGCCGTTCATGTGGAAAGGTTATGAAATGCCCGCACTGTGATGTTTCGCTTACAGAGCATGCTAATGGAAGACTTATGTGTCATTACTGCGGATATACAGCGCCTAAAATAACAGTATGCCCGTCGTGTGGCTCAAGATATGTTTCCGGCTTCAGGGCAGGAACGGAAGGCGTTGAAGCACAGGTTAAGAAAACATTTCCACAGGCAAGAGTCTTAAGAATGGATATGGACACAACCAGAGGTAAGGATGGGCATGAAAAGATTCTGTCAGAATTCGCCAACGGTAATGCAGACATTCTTATTGGAACCCAGATGATTGTTAAGGGACATGATTTTCCAAATGTAACGCTTATGGGAGTGCTTGCGGCAGATATGTCACTTTATGCGAGTGATTACAGGGCTGCGGAAAGAACCTTCCAGCTTCTTACACAGGCGGCAGGAAGGGCAGGAAGAGCAGAAAAAAGCGGTAATGTAGTTATACAGACTTATACACCGGAACATTTTAGTATTGTTAGCGCAGCTAATCAGGATTATAATGCTTTCTATGAGCAGGAAATTGCATACAGAAAGCTGTGTGGATATCCGCCGGTAGATAATCTTATGAAGATTATGTTATCTTCACCAGATGAGATATTATTGACAAAGAGTGCAGCGTGGGTTAAAGCATTTGTGGATAACAACTGTATGGTTGAAGGACTTATGTGCATAGGTCCGGCAGATGCACCAATTTATAAGATTAAAGATGTGTATAGTAAGATAATCTATGTAAAACATAAAGACAGGGAAGTTCTTACTGATATATATGAAAAGCTTGATGTTAATATTGTTGGAAGTCAGGCTTTTAGAGATGTTTTTGTACAATACGATATTAATGGATAATTAATAGGAAAAGAGGTAATTATGGCAATAAGAAATATTAGAACACTTGGAGATGATATATTAAGATCTAAGGCTAAAGAAATTACAGAGATGACACCAAGAATTCAGGAACTTATCGACGATATGTTTGAGACAATGTATGAGGCTAACGGCGTAGGACTTGCTGCACCTCAGGTTGGAATCAGAAAGAGACTTGTTGTTATTGACTGTGGTGACGATCCTATTGTACTTATCAATCCGGTTGTGTTAGAGACAAGCGGAAGCCAGACAGGACTTGAAGGATGCCTTAGTGTACCGGGAAAGACAGGTGAGGTTACAAGACCTAATTATGCAAAGGTTAAGGCTCTTAATGAGAACATGGAAGAGATTATAGTAGAAGGAGAGGAGCTTCTTGCAAGATGCCTTCTTCATGAGATTGACCATCTTGATGGTATAATGTATGTTGATAAGGTAGAAGGAGAACTTCTTTCTACAGATGACATTGAAGAATAATTAATGAAAAGGGGAACAGAATGCGAGTAGTTTTTATGGGTACACCCGATTTTGCGGTAGGAACACTTAAAGCAATAATCGAAGCAGGACATGATGTGGCAGCAGTTGTTACACAGCCTGATAAGCCAAAGGGAAGAAGTAAGACCCTTGTTTTCTCACCGGTTAAGGAAGAAGCTGTAGCACACGGAATCACAGTTTTACAGCCAGAGAGAGCAAGAGATGAAGCATTTGTAGAAGAATTAAGAACATATAATGCAGATGTAATCGTTGTCGTTGCATTTGGACAGTTATTGCCGGCAAGTATTATTAACATGCCAAGATACGGCTGTATCAATGTTCATGCATCACTTCTTCCTAAGTACAGAGGTGCATCACCAATCCAGTGGGCAGTTATTGATGGATGTGAGTATTCAGGTGTTACAACCATGAAGATGGACGAAGGCCTTGATACAGGTGACATCCTGATGGTTGAGAAGGTGAAGCTTGCTGCCAAAGAGACAGGTGGAAGCCTTTTTGACAGATTAAGTGATGTCGGTGCACATCTTTTAGTTAAGACACTTGAGAAACTTGAAGCTGGAACTATTACTCCTGTTAAGCAGGATGATTCAGAAAGCACTTATGTAAAAATGCTTCATAAGTCATTCGGTAAGATGGATTTTAATAAGAGCGCAGCTGAACTTGAAAGACTTATAAGAGGACTTAATCCATGGCCTAGTGCATTTACTTATATAGACGGTAAGATGTTAAAGATATGGGATGCAGATGTTGCAGATAATATCAGTGAAGTACAGACAGAAGAAGTTAAGCCGGGACAGGTTGTTACTGTAGGAAAGAACACATTTACAATAGCCTGTGGACAAGGTTACTTAGTTGTTAATGAGGTTCAGTTAGAAGGTAAGAAGAGAATGGACAGCGGTTCATTCTTAAGAGGCAACCAGTTAGAAGCAGGTGTAATGTTAGGAGAATAAGCAGAATCTTAAATGGTTCAGAAAAGAGGTATTATGGTAGCTTTATATGGTTATTATGGATATGGATATTACTATGATCCAATGTACATTCTGATAATAATATCATGTGTTATTGCACTGATAGCGCAGGTAAAGGTAAAAAGCACATTTAACAAGTATTCTAAGGTGTCATCTTCAAAAGGAATGACAGGCGCAATGGTTGCAGAGCAGCTTTTAAGAAGCCAGGGAATATACGATGTATCTATTCAGAGAGTATCAGGAAGCCTGACAGATAATTATAATCCAAGAAATAAGACACTTAACCTGTCAGATTCTGTGTATAATTCAACATCTGTTGCTGCTATCGGAGTTGCAGCCCATGAAACAGGACATGCCATACAGCATGCTTATGGATATGGTCCATTAAGCTTCAGGACAGCGTTGTTTCCGTTAGCCAGTGTCGGTTCACAGGTATCATGGATACTTATTGTGCTTGGACTTATATTTGGCTCAACTAATATACTTATAGATATTGGTATTCTTATGTTCAGTCTGGCAGTACTTTTCCAGCTTGTAACATTACCGGTTGAGTTTAATGCTTCAGCAAGAGCATTACAGCTTCTTGAATCAGAAGGATTCCTGTATGGAGATGAGAACAGACAGGCAAAAAAGGTGCTTTCAGCAGCAGCCATGACATATGTTGCGGCAGCAGCCACAGCAATTTTACAGCTTTTAAGACTGATTTATTTATTTGGAGGAAGACGCCGTGACTGATTCGGTGAATTTAAGGGCAGTTGTACTGGATATACTTATGGAAATCAATGAGAAGGGTGAATTTTCACACCTTCTCATTAATAATGCACTGACAAAGTACCAGTATCTTGATAAGAATAAGAGAGCATTTATAAGCAGATTATCACTAGGAACGATTGAGAACAGAATTGAACTTGACTATATAATAGACCAGTTTTCAAAGACTCCTGTAAGAAAGATGAAACCACTTATAAGAAATATATGTGAAATGTCTGTATACCAGATAATATATATGGATAATATTCCGGATTCAGCAGTGTGCAATGAGGCTGTAAAGCTGGCTACAAAACGTGGATTCACAGGACTTAAGGGCTTTGTGAACGGAGTCTTAAGAAACATTGCAAGAAATAAAGACAATATTACATATCCTGACAGGAATAAGGATATTGAACAGTACCTTTCTGTAAAATACTCAATGCCATTATGGATAGTTAAAATGTGGCATAGTCAGTTAGGTATTGATAAGACTGAGAAAATTCTTGCAGGCTTTAAGCAGGAAAAAAAGACTTATGTAAGATGTAATACAGCAAAGGCGCCGGTTGAAGAGATAAAGAGGATTCTTTCACAGGAAAACGTATCTGTGGCGGATGTTGAAGGTATACCATATGCTTTAGAGATTAAGGACTATGATTATATAGCCGGACTTAAGAGTTTCAGGGATGGTCTGTACCAGATACAGGATATAAGCTCCATGACAGCAGGATATATGACTGGATTTAAGGCTGGGGACACAGTAATTGATGTGTGCGCAGCACCAGGAGGCAAGAGTGTTAATGCTGCAATAAGTGTTGGCACTGATGGTAAAGTATATTCAAGGGATGTATCAGATTATAAGGCAGGACTTATTGAAGAAAATATATCAAGGCTAGGACTTAATAATATAGAAGTTCAGGTAAAAGATGCACTCGTAATGGATGAATTTATGAGAGAGAAGGCAGATGTTGTTATAGCAGACCTTCCATGCTCAGGACTCGGCGTTATGGGAAGAAAGCCTGATATCAGATATAATATAACAGAGGACAAGCTTGTTTCATTAAAAGAGCTTCAGCAGAGCATACTTTCTGTTGTACAGGCATATGTTAAGCAGGGTGGTATAATGATGTACAGTACATGTACAATTAATTCAGAAGAGAATGAAGCCAATGCTGACTGGTTATGTAAAGAATATGGCTTTAAGAAGATAGAATACAGACAGATTCTGCCGGGAAAGAATGGCGGAACAGATGGGTTCTTTGTTGCAAAACTTAGGAGAGAATAGACATGACAGATATTAAGTCACTTAATTATGACGAACTTGTAACATATATGGCTGGACTTGGTGAAAAGAAGTTCAGGGCTTCGCAGCTATATCAGTGGATGCATGAAAAACTGGCAGACAGCTTTGATGAATGTACCAACCTTTCTAATGCATTAAGACAGAAGTTAAAGGAAACATCAGAATATGTATGCTTAGAGCCTGTCAGGGTACAGCATTCAAAGCTTGACGGAACAGAAAAATATCTGTTCAGATTATCGGATGGTAATTATGTTGAAAGTGTACTCATGAAATATCATCATGGTAATTCAGTATGTATATCTTCACAGGTTGGATGCCGTATGGGATGCCGTTTCTGTGCATCTACACTTAACGGCAAAGTAAGGGATTTAAGACCATCAGAGATGCTTGACCAGATATACAGAATACAGAAAATTACAGGGGAGCGAGTAAGCAATGTTGTAGTTATGGGGTCAGGAGAGCCGATGGATAACTATGATAACCTTATTAAGTTCATAGAACTTCTCAATGATGAGAGAGGACTTAATATAAGCCAGAGAAATATTACAGTATCATCATGTGGAATAGTACCGAAGTTAAAGGAACTGGCTGACCTTAAGCTGCAGATTACACTTGCTATTTCACTTCATGCACCTAACGATGAATTAAGAAAGACAATGATGCCTATAGCAAATAAGTATTCAATAGAAGAGATAATGGATGTATGCAGGTATTACATAGAATCTACAGGCAGAAGAATTTCATTTGAATACAGTCTTGTTAAAGGTGTAAATGATTCGATGGAATGTGCAAAGCAGTTAATTGATCTTGTTAAAGGCATGAACTGCCACATTAATCTTATACCAGTAAATCCTATCAAGGAGCGTGATTATAAGCAGACGGGTAAGGATGAAGTATACGCATTTAAAAATAAACTTGAAAAGAATGGAATAAATGTTACAATTAGAAGGGAAATGGGCAGAGATATTGATGGTGCCTGTGGACAGTTAAGGAATAAGTATATGGAGGATATCGATGAGAGCGACGGCGGTTACTGATATAGGCAAGACCCGTGCCGTTAATCAGGATTATGTATATACATCTGTTGACAGAGTTGGCTGTCTGCCTAATCTGTTTATTGTTGCAGATGGAATGGGAGGCCATAAAGCCGGGGATACAGCATCACGGTTTACAGTTGAGACTGTTAAAAGACTTATTTCTGAGTCGGATCAGACTGATGCAATATCGGTTATTAATCAGGCAGTCAAAGAGGTTAATACTCTGCTTATAGAAAAGGCATCTGAATCGGAAGAGTATTATGGAATGGGAACAACACTGGTTATTGCGAGTATATTTGACAATGTATTAAGAGTTGCAAATGTAGGTGATAGCAGGTTGTATGTTATAGATGATAATATTACCCAGATAACAAGAGACCACTCATTAGTTGAAGAAATGGTGCTTGCCGGACAGCTGAGCAGGAGCGAGGCAAGAACCCATGAAAAGAAGAATGTCATAACAAGAGCAATAGGTGGAGAAGAACAGGTAGAGCCTGAAATGTTTTCTATTGATCTTAAAGCAGACAGTAAAATTCTTATGTGTTCTGACGGATTGACTAACATGCTTGAAGATAATGATATCTTAAGCATTGTAAAGAAGCATGCCGATATAGAAAAGGCAGCTGGGGAGCTGGTTGACAGAGCTAATGAGAATGGTGGTAAAGATAATATTTCAGTTATAATTGTAGAGCTGTAGTGGAAGGAATAATATATATGTTAAGAAAAGGAATGTTTTTAGCAGACAGATATGAAATAATTGAGCAGATTGGTACTGGCGGTATGTCTGATGTTTATAAGGCAAAGTGCCATAAGCTCAACAGATTTGTTGCTATCAAGGT
Organism: Eubacterium sp. AF22-9; assembly: GCA_003458705.1. Lineage (GTDB taxonomy): Bacteria > Bacillota > Clostridia > Lachnospirales > Lachnospiraceae > Lachnospira. The sequence continues at coordinate 23,047 of QRVH01000032.1, forward strand.
TATGAAATCTGAGTTTAGTGAAGATAAGACATTTGTATCTAAATTCAGGGCAGAGGCGCAGTCTGTAGCAGGATTCACACATCCTAATGTAGTTAATGTATATGATGTCGGTGATGAGAACGGAATATACTATATTGTAATGGAACTTGTAGAAGGAATAACTCTTAAGAAGTACATTGAGAAGCGTGGAAAGCTTCCATTCAAAGAAGCAGTAAGCATAGCAATTCAGGTTGCTAATGGTCTTGATGCAGCACATAAGCATCATATTGTTCACAGGGATATCAAGCCTCAGAACATTATTATATCTAAAGAAGGCAAGGTTAAGGTCACAGACTTCGGAATTGCCAAGGTTGCGTCATCAAGCACAATTAATTCGTCATCAACTATGGGTTCTGTTCATTATATTTCACCAGAACAGGCAAGAGGCGGATATTCTGATGCAAGAAGTGATTTATATTCACTTGGTATTACTATATTTGAAATGCTTACAGGTACGGTACCTTTCGATGGTGATTCTACGGTTGCAGTTGCAGTACAGCATATTCAGGATGAAATACCTGCACCATCTACAGTTGCTAATGATATACCGGTAAGTATAGATAAGATAGTTCTTAAGCTTACACAGAAAAAACCAGACAGAAGATATCAGTCAGCAGCTGAGCTTATAACAGATTTAAAGAAATCACTTGTTATGCCTGATGATGATTTTGTTGTAATGGCACCTTCCTATGGTGCATCAGGTACAGCGGCAGTTGTGTCAGGTGCGTCTGATACAGAAGCATCATCAGAAAATGCAGATGATGACCTTCTTAAAGATGAAGAAGAGTTCTTTAATGACATGGATGATGATAATGATTTAGAGGGAAATAATAATCAGGAAGAACTTGAGGACGACAATGATGATTCCGATATTGATGATGAGGATAATGATAAGTTAGACCTTATTATGAAGATAATAGGAATTGGAATTGCTGTTATTATTCTTATTGTTACGATATTTATTATAGTTAAACTTGTTGGAAGTACAAAGTCTAATAAAGATAATGGAACTACACAGACAACAGAGAGTGTTACAGAACAGACAACAACAAAAGCGTCAGATAAGAATAAGGTTACTGTACCTAAGGTTGAGGGAATGGATAAAGAGGGAGCTATTCAGGCACTTAATGAAGTCGGCTTAGGATATAAGGCTGTGATGCAGAGTTCTGATTCTGTTGCAGAAGGAAAGGTTATTTCACAGGGTACTGCAGCAGGAAAGAAAGTTGATAAGAATACACAGATTATTATTACTGTAAGTGGTGGAAAAGAAGTTAAGAATAAGACAGTACCATCAGTTACAGGAAAGACAGAAGACGAGGCTAAGAGTACACTTGAGGCAGATGGATTTGTTGTTTCAATAGATTATCAGTACAGCAGTACAGTTGAAAGCGGCAAAGTTATTAAGGCATCCCCATCAGGAAGTGTTGCAGAAGGTTCAACTGTAACTATTACAGTAAGCCGTGGAAAAGAAATCAAGAATGTAACAATGGCTAATCTTATAGGCAAGACAGAGTCTGAAGCAAGACAGTGGCTTGAGAATAATGGACTTAAGGCAAATGTTTCTTATACAACAACAAGTGGAACATATGGTTATGTTGTTTCTAGTGATTATTCAGAAGGAACTTCAATTCCAGAGGGAACAACAGTAACTATTACAGTAAGCCATAAGCAGCAGGAGACAACAAAGGCTGCAGAGCCAACAAAAGCTACACAAGCAACAACACAGGCAGAGCAGTCTACTACAACTACAGCAGCACAGAATTAATAAGGTATAATTATTTATATGCAGGGAAAGATAATTAAGGGTATCGCTGGTTTCTACTATATACATGTAGAAGCCAGCGGTATTTATGAATGTAAGGCAAAAGGAATATTCAGAAATCGTCACATTAAGCCGCTGGTTGGTGATAATGTGGAGATTGAGGTTATTGATAAGGATAATTTCAAAGGAAATGTGGTGGATATCCTGCCAAGAAAGAATGAATTAATAAGACCGGCATCTGCCAATATAGATCAGGCTATGGTTATATTTGCGGTAAAACACCTGAACCTAATTTTAATCTGCTTGATAAATTTATTCTTATGATGAATTATCAGAGCGTTCCGACAGTTGTGTGCTTTAATAAAGAAGAACTGTCAGATGATGAATATAAGGAAAGCCTGAGAAAGAAATATGAAGGTTGCGGCTGTGAATGCATATTTATAAGTGCAAAGAATAATTCGGGAATTGAAAAGGTAAGGGATATACTTAATGGAAAGACTACCGTGCTTGCAGGTCCGTCCGGAGTCGGTAAATCAACACTTACTAATCTTCTTATACCAGGTATGGAAGATGAACAGGAAGTCAGCCAGACAGGAGAAGTCAGCAGAATAGGCCGTGGAAGACATACTACAAGACATTCAGAGATTTATAATGTATGTAAAGACACATATATATGTGATACTCCAGGATTTACGTCACTTAATCTTCCTGAGGTTGAGAAAGAGGATCTGAGATTTTACTTTGAGGAATTCAATCCGTTTGAGGGGAAGTGCAGATTCAATGGCTGCATGCATGTAAGTGAGCCGGGATGTGCAGTAAAACAGGCGGTTGAAGATGGTGTTATCAATTATGACAGATATAAGTCATATACTGATATATTTGAAGAAATAAAGAACAAGAAGAAGTACTAAATGTACTTATTAAAGAAAGGTTGTTAATTATGAGTGGTTTAAAGAAAATTTTGTCACCGTCAATATTATCAGCAGATTTCAAGAAGCTTGGAGAAGAACTTGAAACTATTGACAAGGCAGGAGCTGAATATGTTCATGTGGATGTTATGGACGGACTTTTTGTAAAGAGTATTTCATTCGGAATGCCTGTCATTAAGTCAGCAAGAAGTGCGACTGATAAGGTTTTTGATGTCCATCTTATGATTGAAGAACCAATAAGATATATTGAAGATTTCGTTAAAGCAGGAGCTGATATAATCACGGTGCATGTTGAGGCATGTAAGGATGTTGTCGCTACATTGGAAAAGATTAAGAAATGTGGTGTAAAGGCAGCTATTACACTTAATCCTCCTACACCGGTATCAGCAATAGAGCCTTATCTTGATAAGGTTGATATGGTACTTGTAATGAGTGTTAATCCGGGATTCGGGGGACAGAAGTTCATACCTGAATCACTTGATAAAGTAAAAGAAATCAGGAAATTATTAGATGCCAAGGGACTTGATACAGATATTGAGATAGATGGTGGTGTTAATGCCGGAAATCTTGCATCAGTTCTTGAAGCAGGTGCAAATGTAATAGTAGCAGGTTCAGCAATATTCTCAGGGGATGTGGCTGATAATGTTAAGAAGTTTAAAGAAATAATGGGCGCGTGGTAAAACCACACGCCCATTATTATTATACATTGAATCTGAAAAGGATTACATCACCATCTTTAACGACATATTCTTTACCTTCCATTCTTACAAGACCTTTCTCTTTAGCTCCGTTATATGAACCACAGTCAAGTAAATCCTGATAGTAAACAACCTCTGCTTTAATGAAGCCTCTCTCGAAATCACTATGAATCTTTCCGGCAGCCTGAGGAGCTTTAGTTCCCTTAGTGATTGTCCATGCTCTGGTTTCTGTCTCACCTGCTGTTAAGTAACTGATAAGACCAAGAATACGGTAGCTTGCTGCAATAAGCTTATCAAGACCTGAAGAACTGATTCCTAAATCTTCAAGGAACATTTTCTTCTCATCATCGTCTAATTCAGAAATTTCCTGTTCAATCTGTGCACAGATAACGAATACTTCACAGTTATCTTTCTTAGAATATTCTCTTACTCTTGCAACATATTCATTGTTAGCGCCATCATCAGCAAGATCATCCTCTGATACATTGGCTGCAAAGATTACAGGCTTTGCTGTAAGGAGGTTATATTCTTTTAAAAATGCCTCTTCATCTTCATCCTGACACTCAAAGTTCTTAGCTAAATTACCTTCTTCAAGGAAAGCCTTAAGTCTTTCAAGAAGGTCACATTCTTTAGCAATATCTTTATTGTTATAAGAAGCACGCTTCTGCTTAGCGAGTCTTCTGTCTAATACTTCAATATCTGAGAATATAAGCTCAAGATTGATAGTTTCAATATCTCTTATTGGGTCAATAGAACCATCAACATGAACGATGTTAGAATCTTCAAAACATCTTACAACATGAACGATAGCATCAACCTCACGGATGTTGGCAAGGAACTGGTTTCCAAGACCTTCACCCTTGGATGCACCTTTAACAAGACCGGCGATATCAACGAATTCGATAACAGCAGGTGTTATCTTTGCTGAATTATATAAAGCGGCAAGCTTGTCAAGTCTGTCATCCGGAACTGCAACTACACCGACATTAGGGTCAATTGTACAGAAAGGATAGTTAGCTGACTCTGCTCCTGCCTTAGTAAGTGAATTAAAAAGGGTACTTTTGCCGACATTAGGCAAACCCACGATACCAAGCTTCATAATAGAATCTCCTCATTAATTATTCTTATGATTATTGCATGGAACTTTTATATATAAAAAGAACTCAATACAAATTATTATTATACAAAAAATTTCTATTAAAAACAACTTATGATT
>QRVH01000033.1 GCA_003458705.1 Eubacterium sp. AF22-9
ATTCATGTGAAGAACATTTTATGAAGGGGCGTTTATCTTATTTCATGTCTGCTGATTTTTGTAACTACAGTATAGAGAAAATGCTTGGATTTGACTCTATCATTACAGCGGATTTGTATTGAAGGGGCGTTTATCTTATTTCATGTCTGCTGATTTTTGTAACTACAGTATAGAGAAAATGCTTGGATTTGACTCTATCATTACAGCGGATTTGTATTGTAAATGGGAAAATTTGCTTGATGAATTAGATGTGGTGCATCAAATGTATCTCTATTCTTTAAGTAATAGTGGAATGACGGTAGATATTAAGTGTGCATTTTTGATTGAATTAGCAGAGCCACTTGTTGAAATCGTAAAAAAAGCATACTAATTTTTATGCTTCATTAACACCAGGGGCTCGTGGGACATCTCTTAAAAACTGTTTGGATGCATTGATTACGAAATATGGTGTAGATATTTTCGAAAGGGAATTGTCAAATGACTATGAAAAGTTTTTATCAGCGTTAGTCAATAGTAGAGTTCGAATAATGCATATTAAGCGTGAACAGAAGGGTGTGTATTTTAATGGGGCGGAATCGGTTTTATATGCTTTGAAAATGAGCTTATTATATCGAAGAATAATGTTTGAAGTATTAGGTATAGATGAAGTGAATTACAGAGATAACTTAAAAAAAGTGCGTTTCAAGATTGGATAAATGGAATGATACTTTGGATAATTTTTTGATAAAGTTATCTAAATAAAGCTTGATGTGAGCCTTATAAGGACAATGTGAGATAAAATGATGAATGGAGAAAATAAACGATGAAATGTATTTATTGTAATTCAGAAGCAGAACTAACATCATCTGACATTATAACTTATGCAATTACAGGAGCAAAGCTAACCAAATCATTTGTTTGTAAAACACATAATGCATTTACAAATGATAATTATGAGAAAAATTTGTAGCTGATTTGGATTTTTTCAGAAATCATTTAGGTCTTACGACTCGTGATGGAAAACCAATTCAGTATAAGGCAGATATATCAGTTGATGGAACAGAGCTACATAATGTAAAAATCAGTAATAGAGAGTCTTTGTATGCACCTAAAGATGTTGTTGCAGGAACTGATGATAATGGAAACAAAATTTTAATGGCTCCAATGGAAAGAATAGAGAAAATAAGCAAAGGGAAAGCATCAACAGTTGATATAAGTGATGTTATTGTGCATAAAACCATTGAAGCAGATAGTTTTTTGGGTTTTTATGCAATTCATAGTATGGCAAAAATGGCATACGAGTGGTATTGCTATGTTAATAACATAGAGGAATTTAAGGAAGAATACTGTGAAATAGTAGATTATATCTTAGGCAATAAAGACGGGGATTTTGTTGATGTCATAATTGATGGGAATTATTATTTTGTAATGGATAAATTATCTGAAATAGGAACAAATGCTTTTTTTCAGTATGATGATGTTGACGGATATAGGTATGTTGTGTTTGATTTCTGGAAGACGATTTCGTATAGAGTAAGAATTTGCAAATCTCCTAATGAGTGTTTTCACGATGTTCGTTCTTTGCTATTTGAACTATATTTGTATCATATAGACGGTAGCAAAACCCAGACAGCGTTTGGGGCTTTTTCTATTGACAGCAGTACAAAACCCAAATTCAACACAATTCAACCGCAAAATGTTACGATTGATATATGGAGGTCATTTGTAAAGCGAATAGAAAGAATAATGTCAACTATGGTTTTGTCGGTACATACTTTGAAAAGAGAAGTAGATGAACTTTCTTCTAAGTTGAAGAAGTATGATGCAGGAATAATAGATGTAGCTCGGCTGTTGGGATTTGAAGAAAATAACATTGTTACTACGATTGAAATAATTAGCCAGTTGCAATTAAATAAAGACAAATATGATGTGACGAAATCATTTAATCAAAATTTGCCTATAATCTTAAATTTAAATAGCGATACCATAGCAAGAACACAGGAAGATAAAATGGAATTTATAAAATCTTTAGTGGTAATGGATAAAGAAAATAAGTTGTCTGAATATATATGGAACGGAATACATGTATTTAATGAGATATATGAGAATGAAATGAAGTTGACAAAATAGAATGTTTTTACATAGCCGAGAGGTTTTCATTTAGCGAAAGCCCCTTGGCTTTTTCTATTTCTGGAGGTGATTTTATCCATTGAGAACTAACCGACCCTATGTGCAGATTGACCCTGATGTGCTTGAACGGGTACGCCAGATTGACCTGTTATCCTATCTGCGTGAGTTTGAGCCGAGCAATCTCGTTAAGGTCAAAGGCACAAGTAATGTGTACTGTACCGCAGAACACGACAGTTTAAAGATTTCCAACGGCAAATGGTATTGGTGGTCGAGGGGGGGCGGCTATTCTGCCCTCGATTATCTCATCAAGGTCAAGGAATATGACTTCGTAGAAGCAGTGGAAATTCTCATGGGGCAGGCGATGGCGGACTGGAAGCCGCCCCCTGCTCCCAAGAAAGATGAACCGAAAGTCCTGCTCCTGCCGCCAAAAAATAAGGATTGTAACAGAGTGATACAGTATCTTTTCTGGCGTGGTATTGACTATCAACTCATACAGGAGTGTATTTCAGACGGTACGCTCTATGAGAGTGCCGATTATCACAATGCTGTTTTTATCGGCAAAGACGAAAGCGGAACACCGAAATATGCCGCCCTGCGAAGCACTCTCGGCAGCACTTTCAAGCAGGACGCATCGGGCAGCGACAAGCGGTATTCGTTCCGACTTCTGGCAAGAGAGCCGACGGATACCGTGCATTTATTTGAAGCCGCCATTGATTTACTGTCCTATGCCACTTATCTGAAATGCGAGGGCAAGGACTACAAATCGGAAAGTCTGCTTTCTCTTTCGGGCGTGTATCAGCCAAAGAAAGAAAAGAAATATAGAAAGATTTCCGGAAGATTTTATGTTTCAACTATCTAATAGTGAAATTGATTCCGTGAGGTCACAAATTGTGACCTCACGGAAAAAGAATTTTTTTGCTGGTCAGGAAGGCGGACGCAGATATTTACCGTACGCATTTACAGAGCAAGGAATTTATATGCTTGCAACAGTTCTTCGTGGAAAATTAGCGGAACAACAGAGCATATTTATTATGCGTACTTTTAGGGAGATGCGTCACTATATTAGGCAGAATCAGCAGTTTGTTACTAGAAATGAAATGAATCTTTTAACAGCGAAGGTTGGAACGATAACGGAGAGGCAGAATCGAATGGAGAATAAGATGGATTCAATTCAAAAAGATGTGGCTATCTTAGCAGATAATTTTATTACTGATAAAGACAAGAAGAATTTTGTGATTTATAAAGGTCAGAAGTTCGAGGCTGATATTGCTTACATAGAAATCTATCAACAAGCAAAGAAATCAATCTATGTTGTGGATGATTATATGAATGCAAAGTCATTACAACATCTTTCTCAAAAGGCTGATGGTGTGGAGGCTGTTTTGTTCACAGAAAATGGAAAAGGTGGAAAAGGATTTCTTACAAAATCTTTAGTGACAGATTTTCAAAATCAATATCCATCGCTTCGAATCAAGCCTAATCCCGATTGTCATGACAGGTTAATTGTACTTGATTATGGTGAGAAGACAGAATTGGTTTATCACTGCGGAGCATCCAGTAAAGATGCAGGGAAGAAGCTATGTGCAATTAATCAGATTACAGAAACCGCAATTATTCATCCGGTAATTGATAGATTACTTTTGCTGCCAGATAAAGAAATATGTTGGTGAAATATATACTATTGTATCAACCGGTGATGTGGTTTATATTGGTTCAGACTTACCTAAAGAATATACTGGCTCAAAATATACAAATAGTATTAAAGGAACAAATGCTAAAGCAAAGGCAAATGCTGCAACAGGTATTCCTGAACTTATTGAAATTGCTGTGGGAAAGCATTTTAGAGAGAATAATGAAGATAAACATAGAAGAGATGGCAAAAATGGTTGGTATAGATATGATTCAAAATTTGCTCTTCCTGTATATGATGATAATGGTAAAGTGGAAAGGTATAATATATTTCATACCTCTGTGCTAATAAGGCATTCAAATGATGGAGGATGTATCTATATGATGTTATAGACATAAAAAAAAGAAACGAGCAACTCTCTCGGCGATTAATCGCTTACCAGACAAAAACCCATTTCCTTTATGAAGGATAATACTATAGCTGTTAATGAAAGTCAATATTAGAAAATAAAGATAAAATTGAAATATGGTGAAATAAAAGTGCTCTGCAACTGGCAAAAACCAGCAGCAGGGCATTTTGATTTTCTCAGTCGCTTCACAACGAAAAAAGGTCAATTCACAACATCTGAATATATAAGAAAAAGTATTATTCCGACATTTTTATAAAGAAAATATATCAAGGAGGATAATGACTATGACAGTTAATGGTGTCGGAAATGCAACGGATTGCAAAAGGTCGGACAGTATTGGTGGAAATATGCAGATGGATTCTATTAGCAGAAATTTAAAGAATCAGATTGCAAATGCACAGAAAAAATTACAGGAACTATCTTCTAATCAGGAACTTTCATTAGAAGAGAAGATGAAGAAAAGGCAGGAGATTCAGCAGGAAATCAGCAGCCTGACACAGCAGTTAAGACAGCATCAGATTGAACTTAGAAAACAACAGCAGAATAAGAGCAGTAATTCTGTTGATGAGCTGACTGGCGCTGATTATGATGATACAGAAAAAAATAAGGGCTCAAAGCGACAGGTGGGTGGAATATCACAGGGCAAAATGTCTGCTATGATTTCAGCAGATTCAGCAATGAAACAGGCACAGGTGCAGGGAAGTGTTGCCACACAGATAAATGGAAAAGCCGGAGTTCTTGAGTCAGAAATAGCAATGGACAAAGGAAGAGGCTCAAGTACTGAGAAGAAAGAACAGGAACTTGCTGATTTACAGGGAAAGGCACAGCAGGCAGCACAGGCACAGATGTCTTCACTTGCAGATGCAAAGGAATCAATCAGCAAAGCAGGAGAGTCTGATAATGAAACAGACAGGTCCGCAGACGGCAAAAAGACTGAACATGACAGTGAAAAAGTAAAAGAAGACGGCACACAGGACAGTAGTGAACCTGATAGCCAGAACATTTATAAAAAGATTGATATAAGATTATAGGGGGATAAATTTATGTCAGGAATTAATAGTTTTAGTGATTATTCAAGTAAATATAATAGTAATATTGATTATTCAGCGTTATTTGGAACAGCATCTAATTCATCAGTGGGAACAGCTAATTATTTATCAGATTATGCTTCAATCAGAAATGGAAGCTATAAGAAACTGATGAAGGCATATTATGCAAAGCAGGATACTGAAAAGTCAACTACAAAACAGGATACTGTACAGAAATCAACTCTTATGGGTTCAAGTGCGGATTCATTAAAGGTGGCAGCAGATAAGCTTAATGATTCGGAGCTTTTTGATAAAGATGATGACACAATTGTTAAAGCTGTTAAATCATTTATCGAAAGTTACAATGATGTTGTGAGTGAATCAGGAGAATCTAATAATAAATCTGTATTAAGAAATGCCGCATGGCTTACAGGAATGACTGGCAAAAATGCAAAACTGTTATCTAAGGCAGGCATTACAATCGCAAAAGGTAATAAGCTGGAATTAGATGAAGACACATTAAAAAAGGCTGATAAAAGCACATTAAAATCAATATTTAACGGGTACAATTCATTTGCAGGAAATGTATCAAGGAAGGCGTCAGCTATATCAAATGCTTCAAACGGAGCAGGAAGTTCATACACAAGTAAAGGTACATATTACTCAAAGACAGCAGCGTCAATCGCCTCAGGCAAGATTGATAAAGAAGTTTGATTGACATGTATGTATAGCCAGGAAGGAGATTTGACATGAATTATTCGTTAAGTTTATTAGGGAAAACGATGTTTGGCTTGCAAAATCAGGGAATGCTAAAGAGTACAAAAGACCGGTTGGACAGACAGGCACAGCGTGACGGTAAAATCGAATTCTATGAGAAACAGAAGCAGAATCTCAAGAATACAGAGGCACAGACTGTTGAAGAAATTGCCAAGAAGCTGGAAATGTTTCATTCTTATGAGGATGAGATTAAAGCTGCCAAGCAGGAATACAACAGCTCACAAATGCTTCATGTATTAGATGAGGCACAGGAGAGAGCAGAAAAGATTGCCAAGGCTGCAGAGAAGAACAAGCCAAAGACTCCGGAAGAGAGAAGAAAAGATGCGCTTGATGAGGCAGCAGGAAAAGATGAAGATAAGGGTGAACTGTCTGAGATTATGGATGATCTTAGTGAAAAGACTGACGAGTCTGCAGAAAAGATGGCAGAATCTGCTGAAAAGACAGCGGAGTCTGCTGATGAAATGTCTGACACAATTCAGGCAGGCGGGGATATCAATTCCGTTAAGCAGAGTTTGACAGATACTGATATAGAAAATGAGCAGAACTATAAACATTTTAATATGCTCATTTAATTACTTCAGGGTTATGCCGATATATTTAGAAATAGTTATGGGAGCAGGAAAATGATTGTAGGTATATGCGATGATGAGAGCAGAATTCGGGATATCCTTGAAAACAAAGTAAGAAGGTTAATGCCACAGGCAAGAATTGTTAAATTTTCAAGCTGTGACAACCTTCTTCTGTGTTCGATGCGTCTGGATATTTTACTCCTTGATATCCAGATGCCGGGCATGGACGGCATGCAGGCGGCAAGGCAGTTAAGAAAAAATGATTCTCAAGTCCAGATAATATTCGTGACTGGGGCAGAGGAATATGTTTATGACGCATTTGATGTAGATGCGCTTAATTATCTTGTAAAGCCGGTTGATGATGAAAAACTGGAAGCTGTGTTAAGAAAAGCGGAAGAAAGAATCCAGGAACTTCAAGCAGACAACGCCGGACGGGCAAGCATTACTGTTACCAATGGGAAAGTACATACAAGAGTGTACCTTGATGATATCGTATATGCTGAGGTATTTAACCGCAAAATCGTTATTCATACGACTACAGATGACATTGAATACTATGGCAAAATGTCTGAATTGCAGGATATGGCTGGAGAAAGCTTTTTCCGTCCCCACAGGGCATATCTTATCAATATGAAATATGTGGAACGATATGATTCTTCACACATTTATCTTGAAAAGGGACAGGTAACTATGGCAAAGCAGAATTACAAATGTTTTGTCGAAAGTTACATGAAATATTCGATGAGGGGAATCGGAGAGTAGATAATGAAAATAGATTTATTTTATGAAATAGTCTCACAGTGCATGATTAATGGTGTAAGGCTTGCAGCTGCATTTTTCCTGTACAGACTTTTAAGTGATTTTGTTAATAAAAAAAGAGCAGTTGCATCGGCAGTACTGTATCTGGCAGTGCTTACGGTGCTTTATTATATTCCACAGATACTGCCTAATTTGGCTGCATATGTAATCGCAATGGCAGCGGTTTATATTGTTCTTATTGTGGGAGATTTTAAGAAAATAAGGCTGAAGGCATTTCTGTGCATAACATTTTTTGCATTAAGATGGCTTGCAGTAGGAAGCGTGTCACAGCTTATGATGCTGATTAACCAGATGACGACTACATTAATGAATAATATAGAGATATTTATGACAAACATTCCTGCAATAATTGCAATGTTTGTTGCAACAGAGATTCTTGAGGTAGTTCTGTGCATGCTTTTTATAGGATTTTCAGTAAAAATGTTTCTTAAAGTCTATAAAAATGCCTGTGAAGAACTGACTGTCAAAGAATTTATAATGCTTGTACTGCCGATGCTGGCGCAGGTTGTAGGCTATCAGAGCGTGATTAATTATTATGATTTATATGATAAGGCGATGAAGGCGGGAGTAATCGAACCGGTTTATGAGTTTAACTACACACTTCTTGCATTTTATCTGATATCATATGGTGCTATTCTTGTATTTCTTATGCTGTATCAGGAACTTAAGAAAATGCAGGAGAATAATAAGGAGCAGGAGATTCTTGAGGCACAGATTGGTAACCTTAAGAATCATATTGATACTGCAATGAAATCATATGCGGAAATAAGGGCTATGCGCCACGATATGGCTAATCATCTGATGGTGCTTAATGAACTTATTGAGAGTGGCAGAAATGAGGCTGCAGAGGAATATTCATCAAAGCTTAATGAAATGATTATTCAGACACAGTCTGATGTTAAGAGCGGTAATCCTGTAACTGATATTGTTATAGGAGAATATAAGGACAAATGTATCAAAACCGGAATAGATTTTACTTATGATTTTCATTATCCTGAAAAAGGTGTTGTTGACGCATTTGATATGAGCATAGTTTTATTTAATGCCTTGCAGAATGCCTGTGAAGCAGCACAGAAAACTCCGCATGGATATGTAAGCCTTAAGGCTTTTAGAAAAAAGAATGCCTATATTATAGAGATTACTAATTCATGTGCGGGCAGGATAACTGTTGAGCCGGGAAAACTTCCGGCAACGGATAAGGATAATGCACAGGCACATGGATATGGGCTTAAGAACATAAAACGTATTGCTGAAAAATATTACGGCGGAATAAATATTGAGCCGGCTGATGATACATTTAAACTGAATATAATGATGATGCTGGAATAAAAACCGCCGCCCTGCATGATGACAAAGCGGCGAAAAACATTTTTATAAATCTCTCAACATATTCAGCTTTTTCATAGCTGGTCTTAATGCAAGATATATGATTGAAGCAACTATAACAGCGATAACTGCATTAACAGATGTGGTTATCGCACCTATTTTGGCAAGTGTTTTGGCAAGGTCCTGAGGCACACCAAGAAGGTATGTCTTATAGAAATATCCGACTACAGGGTCAGCAACAATATTGAATGCCATACCGCATATGCTTGATACAACAGTAGCAACAGTAACATATTTTGCAGAATGTTCCTTAGAAAGGTGGAAGAGCTTATGTGCTACAAAACCAACGATAAGACCGATACACAACTTAAGAATAAATGTCTTAGGAGCGCTTGTTACATAGGCTGTTGACAAATCACTTATTGTCATGCCGATTGCTCCGGCAAGACCACCCCATTCGCCACCGATAAGTAAAGCTGCAAGAACGCAGAATACATTACCAAAGTGGAACATGGTTCTTTCTGTTCCAACAGGAATGTCTATCTTTATAAATGTTGCACCAACATAGCAGAGTGCGGCACACAAAGCAGCCTGTGCAATAACCTTTGCGTCTACAGGCTTTCTCTCTTTCTTTGAAAATGTTCTGTATAATCCGGCAATAAGAATAACAATGCCAAGGATTGTTACAAGAAGTGAAAATGCGTATGCTTTATTACCTTTTACTATGTATGTGTTTACACATAACACAATACCGATAACAAGAATAATAGTACCAATTAATGTCTGGATTAAACCTGTTTTTTTGTCTTTCATAATTATCTTTTTCTCCTTTGATTCATATTTTCAGCAAAGAATAGTACAATTCAGGGCTTATTAAAAGTGCCAGTTTGATAATGTTTTATATGGTCAGATTATGTAAGGGATATGTTTACATTTGCAAAAAATGTGTTACAATGAGGAGTACTATGCAGGAGGTAATGCAGTATATGAAGATTATGTTTGCATCTTTAGGTTGTGATAAAAACCTTGTAGATACAGAGAATATGCTTGGAATCCTTAACGATAAGGGCTTTGAGTTTACAGATGATGAAACACAGGCAGATGTTATTGTTGTCAATACATGCTGTTTTATTGGTGATGCCAAGCAGGAGAGTATCAACACGATACTTGAGATGGCACAGCACAAGGAAGATGCTGTGTGTAAGGCACTTATTGTTACAGGATGCCTTGCTCACAGATATAAGGATGAGATTATCAAAGAGATTCCGGAGGTTGATGCATTTTTAGGAACAACTTCTTATGACAAGATTGCGGAGGTTGTTACTTCAGTGCTTGAAGGTAAGGGTTTTAATGTAGTTGATGATGCCAACAGACTTCCTATTGTTAAAGAAAAGAGAATTATTACTACGCCGGGATATTTTGAGTACCTTAAGATAGCGGAAGGATGCGATAAGCATTGTACATACTGTATAATTCCTAAGGTTCGTGGCAATTTCAGAAGTTATCCTGTTGAGTATATTGTGGAGCAGGCAAAGCACCTTGTACACAATGGAGCAAAAGAGCTTATACTTGTAGCACAGGAGACAACTCTTTATGGAACAGACCTTTACGGAAAGAAATCACTTCCAATGCTTATACATGAGCTTGCCAAGATTGAAGACCTCAAATGGATAAGAATTCAGTACTGTTATCCGGAAGAGATTAATGATGAGCTTATCGAGGCTATTAAGAATGAGCCTAAAGTCTGTCATTATCTTGATATGCCAATCCAGCATGCAAGTGATAATGTATTAAAGCGCATGGGAAGAAAGACAGATAAGCAGGAGCTTCTTGATATTGTTGCGAAGCTGAGAAAAGAGATTCCGGACATTGCATTAAGAACAACTCTTATTGCCGGCTTCCCAGGAGAGACACAGGCTGACCATGAAGAGGTTATGGAATTTATTGATGAAGTTGAGTTCGACAGACTTGGAGTATTCACTTATTCAAGGGAAGAGGATACCCCGGCTGCAACAATGCCGGACCAGATTGACCAGGATATAATGGATACGTGGAGAGACGAGCTTATGGCTCTGCAGCAAGAAATATCAATTGACAAGTCAGCACAAATGGTTGGAAAGACTATTGATGTTATGGTTGAAGGCTATATTGCAGAGGACAATACTTATGTCGGACGTTCGTACAAGGATGCACCTAATGTTGATGGAATGGTGTTCTTTGAATGTGACAGGGAACTTATGTCAGGAGATTTCGTATCTGTAAAGATTACCGGTTCAACTGAATATGATTTAATGGGAATAATGGAGGAAAATGTTTAAATGAATTTACCTAACAAACTTACAATTGCAAGAGTTATTATGATTCCTTTGTTTCTGATATGTCTGTATCTTAACATTGGATGCGGCAAATATATTGCAGTAGGAATATTTATTCTTGCAAGCTTAACAGACCTTTTAGATGGTAAGATTGCAAGAAAGTATAATCTTGTTACTAACTTCGGAAAATTTATGGATCCACTTGCAGATAAGCTTTTAGTATGCTCTGCACTTATTGCACTTGTTGACCTTAACAGAATTGCAGCATGGATTGTTATTATTATAATTGCAAGAGAATTTATTATTAGCGGATTCAGACTTGTTGCATCAGATAATGGTGTTGTTATAGCTGCAAGCTATTGGGGAAAGTTCAAGACAGCATTTCAGATGATTACAATTATAATGCTTGTTCTTAATCTTAATGTACCATTTATGAATATTATTAATACTGTTCTCATATATATATCATTAGGATTGACAGTGATTTCTCTTATTGATTATATTGCAAAGAATTATAAAGTTTTTCTGGAAGGTTCGGGTAAATAATAATGGTTGATTATCTCAGCTGTCTTGATAAGGCTCTTGTTGAGACATTAAAGAACAAATCCCTGACTATAACTACAGCTGAGTCATGCACAGGCGGCATGGTTGCTTCGTCTATAGTTAATATAAGCGGTGCTTCAGACATTTTTAAAGAGGGCTATATTACATATAGTAATGAGGCGAAGGAACGTATTCTTGGAGTTAAGCATGAGACTCTTGAGAAGTATAAAGCTGTAAGTGCTGAAACTGCTGCCAGATGGCAGAAGGAGCAGTAAGAATATCTAAGGCAGATATCAGTGTTTCTGTAACAGGTGTTGCAGGACCTTCAAGAGAAGATGACAAGCCTGTTGGACTTGTGTATATCGGATGCTGCTATAAGGGTGAGACACATGTTAAAGAATGTGATTTGTCAGGCGACAGGCACACGATAAGGTGTCAGTCTACAAAGGAAGCACTTAAGTTTGTTCTTGATATAATTAAGACTAACCAGCAGAATTAAATATATATTAAGTAATGCTTTTCTGTCATATGTGATGGAAAAGCATTTTTATATTTAATATATTATATTTTAATATAATAATATAGATTAAGATAAATGAATATTTACAATACATATATAATATGGTATATTTTTATTATTCCAGTATATAACAATACGAATAAATGTTCGGAAAAGTTCTTGACAATGTTGGCATAATGAGATACTATTTAGAAAACGAACACATGTTCAAAAGGAGAGTTTAAAGTATGGTTAATGAAGATAAGATGAAAGCCCTTGATGCGGCGATTTCTAATATTGAGAAGCAGTTTGGTAAAGGCTCTGTAATGAAGTTAGGAGAGTCAACAGCTAATCTTAATGTTGAATGTATTCCTACAGGTTCTTTAAGTCTTGATATTGCCTTAGGAATCGGTGGTGTCCCTAAGGGAAGAGTTGTAGAGATATATGGACCTGAATCAAGTGGTAAGACAACAGTTGCACTTCATATGGTTGCTGAAGTACAGAAGAGAGGCGGTATTGCAGGTTTTATTGATGCAGAGCATGCTCTTGATCCTGTATATGCTAAGAATATCGGTGTTGATATTGACAACTTATATATTTCACAGCCTGACAGTGGTGAGCAGGCACTTGAGATTACAGAGACTATGGTAAGATCCGGTGCTGTTGATATTGTAATTGTCGATTCAGTTGCAGCACTTGTTCCTAAGGCAGAGATTGATGGTGATATGGGGGATTCGCATGTAGGTCTTCAGGCAAGACTTATGTCACAGGCTTTAAGAAAGCTTACTCCGGTTGTAAGTAAGAATAACTGTGTTGTTATATTTATCAACCAGCTCCGTGAAAAGGTTGGTGTTATGTTTGGTAATCCTGAGACTACTACAGGTGGCCGTGCACTTAAGTTTTATTCTTCTGTAAGACTTGATGTAAGAAAGATTGAGACACTTAAGCAGAATGGTGAGGTTATCGGTAACAGAACAAGAGTTAAGATTGTCAAGAATAAGGTTGCACCTCCATTCAAGGAAGCTGAGTTCGATATTCTTTTCGGAAAAGGTATATCTACAGAAGGTGATCTTGTAGATCTTGCTTCTAATGCAGGTATTATTCAGAAGAGTGGTGCATGGTTCTCTTATGAGGGTAACAAGATTGGACAGGGCAGAGAGAATGCCAAGCAGTTCCTTATTGATAATCCACAGATAAGAGAAGAGGTTGACAGAAGAGTAAGAGAGCATTATGGCATTGTAGATGGTGCTAAGGAAGCAGAAACAGCTGATGATGCCAAGCAGGCTAAGGCTAAGAAGAAAGCAGATACAGAAGAGTAATATTAAGGTGAGTTATGGAAGATAATATTGAACTTATTGTCACCTCCATTAAAGAACTTACTAAGAAACGCAGGCTTGTATATATTAATTATGAGCCTGCGTTTGCTGTATATACAGTGGAATTAAGAAAGTTCGGAATTAAGGAGAATGGGGCTGTCAGTAAAGAAGCGTTTGATACACTTGTAGATGAAGTACTGGCAAAGCGAGCAACTGTAAGGGCTATGGCACTGCTTAAGAATAAGGATTATACAAGAAAAGGTCTGGAGGACAAGCTTAAAGAAGGGTATTATCCTGACCGGTGTATAGAACATGCATTAGAGTATGTTTCACGATTTGGATATATTAATGATGAGCGTTTTGCAGAGAATTATGTCAATTTTAAGGCGGGGAATAAGACGAGAAGACAGATTGAACTTAAGTTAAAGCAGAAAGGCGTTGATGTAGATATTATCAGCAGGGTTTGTGATGAATTCTATGAAGATAATAGTGATATAGAATTAGAACAGGCAAAGGCATTCATTGAAAAGAAACATATAGACATAGAGAACGCTGATTATAAAGAGCTTCAGAAGGTCAAAGCTGCATTATATCGCAAAGGATTCAGTATGGATATTATTAATAAAACATTTGATTCTAAGGGGCTTTTCCTTGACATAATCGACAATTGAGTATAATATTAGATTGTTGTATTTTTTGTACAATGAAAACTAAATAAGGAGGTGCTCCTGCGTTGATTCCAATAGTAATCGCAATTATTGCTACTTTAGTGATAGTCGCTCCTATTACTTGGGTTATCTCGTCTAATGCAATCAATAAGCGTAACGATGCAACAATCGGTAATGCTAATGAAAAGGCAAGAGAGATAATAGATGAAGCTCTTAAAACAGCTGAAACCAAGAAAAAGGAAGCTCTTTTGGAAGTCAAGGAAGAGTCTTTAAAGACTAAGAACGAACTTGAGAAGGAAACTAAGGAAAGACGAGCTGAGATAAGCAAGTATGAAAAGAGAGTTCTTTCAAAAGAAGAGACACTTGACAGAAAGATTGAGGCTGTAGAGAAGCGCGACTCTAACATTACCAGGAAAGAAGAAGAACTTGGTAAACAGAAGCAAAAGGTTGAAGAACTTGAGAAGAAGAGACAGCAGGAACTTGAACGAATCTCAGGATTGACCTCCGAACAGGCAAAAGAATATCTATTAAAGACTGTTGAAGACGAAGTTAAACATGATACTGCTGTAATGATTAAGACATTAGAAAGCAGAGCGAAAGAGGAAGCAGACAAGAAGGCTAAGGAGATTGTTGTTAATGCAATTCAGAGATGTGCCGCAGACCATGTGGCTGAGACAACAATATCAGTAGTTCAGCTTCCTAATGACGAAATGAAAGGCCGTATTATTGGTAGAGAGGGTAGAAATATCAGAACTCTTGAAACACTTACAGGTGTTGAACTTATCATTGATGATACACCAGAGGCTGTAGTTTTGTCGGGCTTTGATCCAGTAAGAAGAGAGGTTGCAAGAATCGCTCTTGAGAAGCTCATACTTGATGGAAGAATTCATCCGGCAAGAATTGAGGAGATGGTTGAGAAAGCCCAGAAAGAAGTCGAGACATTAATTAAAGAAGAAGGTGAAGCTGCAACCCTTGAGGTTGGTGTACATGGTATCCATCCAGAGCTTGTAAGACTCTTAGGTAAGTTAAGATTCAGAACAAGTTATGGACAGAATGTTTTAAAGCATTCTATTGAAGTAGCGCAGCTTACAGGTCTCTTAGCTGGAGAGTTAGGACTTGATGTTAAGATGGCTAAGCGTGCTGGTTTATTACATGATATTGGTAAAGCTGTTGACCACGAGATGGAAGGCTCACATATTCAGTTAGGTGTTGATCTTTGTAGAAGATATAAAGAATCAGCCCTTGTTATTAATGCAGTAGAGGCACATCATGGTGACGTTGAACCAGAAAGCTTAATCGCTTGTCTTGTACAGGCTGCTGATACAATTTCAGCTGCAAGACCTGGTGCAAGAAGAGAAACGTTAGAAACTTATACAAACAGACTGAAGCAATTAGAAGATATTACCAACTCATTCAAGGGAGTTGAGAAATCCTTTGCCATTCAAGCAGGTAGAGAGGTTCGTGTTATGGTAGTTCCTGAAGTCGTTAGTGATTCAGATATGGTAATCATGGCTCGTGACATTTCTAAACAGATTGAGGATCAGATGGAATATCCTGGTCAGATCAAGGTTAGTATTGTCAGAGAATCAAGAGCTGTAGATTACGCAAAGTAAACTAACATAAACCAAGGCTGTTACATAATGTTAATTCGTTATGTGACAGCCTTTTTTGATTTTAACGCACTTAATATAATTAAGCATTTTAAAGAGATGTTTTAAAATATTAAGTTATTTTTAAAAATATTTGCAATTATGAACCATACATTGTAGAATAGATGTCAATGATTATATGTTCATTAGGAGGAAGATTATGCAGTACAATGATATGAGTAAAGAAGAGCTTTTAACTTTAAAGGAAAGCTTGAACAAAGAGTATGCAGAAGCTAAGGCAAAGGGGCTTGCATTAGATATGTCAAGAGGTAAGCCATCAGCTAAGCAGCTTGATGTTTCATTAGGACTTCTTGATACAATCAATAGTTCATCAGACCTTAAGGCTTTAGATGGAACAGATTGCAGAAACTATGGTGTTTTAGATGGTATTCCAGAAGCAAAGAAGCTTATGGCAGATATGATGGGAACAACACCAGATCATGTTATTGTGTATGGAAACGCAAGTCTTAATATTATGTATGACCAGATTTCAAGAGCATACACACATGGTATTCTTGGTAATACTCCATGGTGCAAGCTTGATAAGGTTAAGTTCTTATGTCCAGTTCCTGGATATGACAGACATTTTGCAATCACAGAAAGATTTGGAATTGAGATGATTAACATTCCAATGTCAGAGTCTGGTCCAGATATGGGTATGGTAGAAGAGTATGTAAGCAAGGATGCTTCTGTAAAGGGTATCTGGTGCGTTCCAAAGTATTCTAATCCTCAGGGATATACATATTCTGAAGAAACAGTTAAGAGAATGGCTGCACTTAAGCCAGCTGCTGAAGATTTCAGAATTTTCTGGGATAACGCTTATGTTATCCATGATTTATATGATGACAATAAGGATGAGATAGCTGATATCATCAGTGAATGTGAGAAAGCTGGTAACCCTGATATGGTATTTGAGTTTGCTTCAACTTCTAAGGTGAGCTTCCCAGGTTCAGGTATTGCAGCACTTGCTACATCTGCTAATAATATTGCAGATATCAAGAAGCAGCTTACAATCCAGACAATCGGACATGATAAGCTTAATCAGTTAAGACATGTGAGATTCTTTAAGGATATCAATGGACTTAAGGAACATATGAGAAAGCATGCTGAGTTTATGAGACCTAAGTTTGAGGCTGTTGAAAGCGTTCTTGAAGAAGAACTTGGCGGACTTGGAATTGGTTTATGGACAGAGCCTAAGGGTGGATATTTTATATCATTTGAAGCTATGGATGGATGTGCCAAGGCAATAGTTGCAAAATGTAAAGAAGCAGGTGTTAAGCTTACAGGTGCAGGCGCAACATTCCCTTATGGAAAGGACCCTAAGGACTCTAATATAAGAATTGCCCCATCATTCCCAACTCCAGAAGAGATGAAGCAGGCTGCTGATCTTTTTGTACTCTGCGTAAAGCTTGTAAGTGTAGAAAAGTTACTTGAAAACAAATAATTAAATGAATATAATTAATATAAGCTTGCTTTTTATAAGCAAGCTTATTTAATAATCAGGTATATAATAATCAGATGTTATATATCATGATATAGTTGGGAGGATATACATATGGCTAAGATTGGTTTTATTGGAATGGGTAACATGGGATATGCAATGCTTAAAGGTGCTTTGGCAGCATTTTCACCATCAGATATTATATTTTCATCACCAGATAAGGAAAAATGTGCAAGAATTGCTAATGAGACAGGAACAAGATTTGCTGAAAGTAATGCAGAGTGCGGTAATAATGCAAAGTATATTGTTCTTGCAGTAAAACCACAGATGTATCCTGCAGTACTTAAGAATATTGAGAATGTTGTTACAGAGGAAAGCGTTGTTATATCAATAGCACCGGGAATTACAATAGCATCAATAAAAAATGCTCTTGGAAGCAATATAAGAGTTGTAAGAGCAATGCCTAATACACCAGCCCTTATTGGTGAAGGCATGACGGGTGTTTCTTTCAATGCATCAGATTTTTCATTTGATGAGAGGGATGTTATAGATAAATTTTTTACTTCATTTGGAAAAGTTGTTTATGTTGATGAAAAACTTATGGATGGAGTTGTGTGTGCAAGCGGCAGTTCACCGGCATATGTATATATGTTTATTGAGGCATTGGCGGACAGTGTTGTAAAGTATGGCATTAAGAGAGATGATGCATATAAGATGGTTGCTCAGACTGTTCTTGGTTCAGCAAAGATGGTACTTGAGTCAGGAGAACACCCTGCAGCACTTAAGGATAAGGTATGCTCACCTGGCGGAACTACAATTCAGGCTGTATCTGCGCTTGAAGAGAACGGCTTCAGAAATGCACTTATCAAGGCAACCGACGCTTGCTATGACAAATGTACAAGCATTAAGTAACTTTGTCGCTAATTAATATTTAATTATTAAGTTGTATTTTACATAGAGAGGCTGATTATGAAGGAGCATATTAAAAGAGTTGACAGAATTTTAAAATACAAGGGTTCAATGCTTGAAATATATACAGATGTTATTGAGACACCTGAGGGACACAGAGCTAATTGGGATTACATAGAACACCGTGGCGCGGCGGCAGTTGTTCCGGTGTTAGATGACGGAAGACTGCTTATGGTAAGGCAGTACAGGGACGCACTTGACAGAGAGACTATTGAGATTCCGGCAGGAGGTCTTAATGGCTGGGATGAGCCTACAATCAATGCGGCAGCAAGAGAGCTTGAGGAAGAGACCGGATACAGATCAGATAATCTTACAAAGCTTATATCGGTTGTTACGGCGGTTGCATTCTGTAATGAGGTTATTGATGTATATCTTGCAACGAATCTTAAGAAAACAAGCCAGCATTTGGATGAAGATGAGTTCATAGATGTAGAAAAATACACACTGGATGAACTTAAAGACATGATATTTGCAGGAACGATACAGGATTCCAAGACAATTTCAGCAGTTCTTGCTTATGATGCCTTACTTAACCGTAAAAAGAATAATTAAGACAAAGTCTTCATATATTGATTCAAAGTACATTTTGATGGATATATATGAAGGCTTTTTTATTGTGGGTAATTAAGAATGTAAGATTTGCTGCATTAATTATTGCGGGAATTATACTTGGTACATGCTTTATAAAAATGTGGTGTTATGGGGATGTGTTTTCGACAGAATATCTGATTGCATATATCAATTCAAATGCAGCATATGCAGATGTGTGGCAGGAAGTGATTGCTTACAGGCTG
This sequence comes from Eubacterium sp. AF22-9, assembly GCA_003458705.1. Classification (GTDB taxonomy): domain Bacteria; phylum Bacillota; class Clostridia; order Lachnospirales; family Lachnospiraceae; genus Lachnospira. The sequence goes on from QRVH01000033.1 coordinate 18,862, forward strand.
AAGAGATTTGTGACGCTTGCAGTATTTATGATTACACCATTCAGAAAACTGTATGTGTACTGGCTGTGTCTGTATAACGGATTCTGTCTGGGAATATGCATGACTAAGGCGGTTATGTACCATGGAGCAGGCGGAGTACTGATGGTTCTTGTGTGGCTGTTTCCGCATTACATTCTATATATAATGACCGTCCTGCTTATGTGTCATTATTTCCTTAACAGGGCAGACACAGTAAGAAGAACGATCATAATAGTCAGTATGTCATTGTTACTTACATTAATCGGAACATTTACAGAAAGTTACTTAAATCCCGATATAATGAAAACATTTTTACACAAGATCTGCAATGTCGTATAAAAGCTTTTCTGACTGATCCCAGCCGAGGCATGCGTCAGTAATTGATTTACCATAAACGCCATCGCCAACCTTCTGGTTACCCGGCTCAATATAACTTTCAATCATAACACCCTTAACAAGCTTTTTGACATCAGCAGAGTGATGGCAGCTGTGAAGAACTTCCTTGACGATACGGATCTGCTCAAGATACTGCTTACCTGAATTGCTGTGGTTAGCATCTACAATAACAGCAGGATTCTCAAGATCTCTTGCAGCATACATGTTATAAAGTCTTATTAAATCCTCATAGTGGTAGTTAGGAATAGTCTGTCCATGCTTATTAACAGCACCTCTTAATATTGTGTGTGTAAGAGGGTTGCCTGGAGTATTAACCTCCCAGTTTCTGTAGATAAATGTCTGCTTTGACTGTGCAGCAACTACAGAATTTAACATAACTGAGAAATCTCCGCTTGTAGGATTCTTCATACCTGCAGGAACATCAATTCCTGAGCATACAAGTCTGTGCTGCTGGTTCTCAACTGATCTTGCACCTACGGCAACATATGAGAGAACATCTGAAAGATACCAGTAATTCTCTGGGTAGAGCATTTCATCAGCAGGAGTAAGCTCAGTTTCTTTCATTACATCAATATGCATTTTTCTGATTGCAACAAGTCCGGCAAGAAGGTCTGGCTTTTTTTCAGGGTCAGGCTGATGAAGCATTCCCTTGTATCCAACGCCTGTTGTTCTTGGCTTGTTAGTGTAAACTCTTGGAATAATGATTACTTTATCTTTAATCTTTTCCTGAACCTTGACAAGTCTTGATGTGTAATCAAGTACAGCAGCTTCGTTATCTGCTGAACAAGGTCCGATAATAACGAGAAGCTTATCTGATTTGCCAGTGATAACATCAGCAATTTCAGAATCTCTTTTGGCTTTTAATGTCTTTATTTCTTCCGGTACAGGGTACTGTTCTTTAATCTCAGTAGGTGTAGGAAGTTTTGTAACAAACTCGAAACTCATATAATTTTCTCCTTAAAAATGTATATTAAATAATTACATTTGCATAAAACATACAATGTCTATGTGATTATAACATTTGTTTTGAAAAATGCAAAATAATAATGCAGAAAGTGCTGTTTGTGGTACAATATATTAAAGACTGACAGGAGGCGTGATATGGATATTAACAGAATTATATGGATTGTTTTAGACAGTGTTGGAATTGGTGAAGCTAAGGACGCAGCTAAGTTCGGTGATGTGGGCGCAGATACATTGGGACATACTGCCGAGGCTAATGGAGGCCTTAATATTCCTAATATGGTAAAGCTTGGAATTGGCAATATTGACGGTGCGCATAATCTTGAAAAATGTGATAATCCTATTGGATGTTTTGGAAAACTTGCAGAAGTATCTGCCGGAAAAGACACAACGATTGGACACTGGGAGATGGCAGGAATATATTCTCCTGATCCGTTTCCTGTGTATCCTGATGGATTTCCAGACAGTATTATTGATGAATTTATTAAAAAGACAGGAGTTCCGGGGATTCTTTGCAATAAGCCGGCTTCAGGAACACAGATAATTGCAGAACTTGGCGATGAACATGTTGCGACAGGAAAACCAATTGTATATACATCAGGAGATTCAGTTTTCCAGATTGCATGTCATGAAGATGTTGTGCCGGTAGAAAGCCTTTATGAAATGTGTGAGACGGCAAGACATATCCTTACAGGAAAGAATGCTGTAGCAAGAGTTATTGCACGACCTTTTGTCGGGAAGAATGGCAATTATAAGAGAACGCCTAACAGAAGAGATTTTTCATTAAAGCCAAGTGAAGATAATATATTATGCAGAGTCCGTGATAAGGGACTCGATGTAATCGGAGTCGGCAAGATTCATGATATATTTGCAGGTGTGGGGCTTACAGAGTCAAAGCACACCAATGATAACCAGGACGGAATGGATGTTACCCTTGATTATATGAAGCAGGATAATAAAGGAATTATATATACTAATCTGGTTGAATTTGATTCTACATGGGGACACAGAAGAGATTATAAGGGCTATGCCAAAGGTCTTGAAGAATTTGATGTGAGACTTGCACAGGTGTTAGACACTATGAAAGACACAGATGTGCTTGTTATTACGGCTGACCACGGTTGTGACCCAACCTATAAGGGAACTGACCATACAAGGGAATATGTTCCGCTGCTTGTATATGGCAAATGTTTAAAACGGGGCATTAATCTTGGAACGGGTGACACTTATGCTGACATAGCACAGACTCTGGCTGGGATTTTTGGTACAGAACCGGTTAAGATAGGAAAGAGTTTTCTTGGAAAGATTATGTAGGAGGTCTGCACTATGAGAATGGTTGATATTATAGAGAAGAAAAGAGACGGCGGGAAACTGACCAAAGAAGAGATTGATTTCTTTGTTAATGGCTATGTGAGGGGTGATATACCTGATTATCAGGTTTCTGCGCTTCTTATGGCAATATATTTCAGGCATATGGATTATGATGAGACTCTTAACTTGACTCTTACAATGGAAAACAGCGGAGATAAGCTGGATTTGTCGGCTATTAATGGAGTTAAAGTAGACAAGCACAGTACAGGCGGTGTGGGAGATAAGACTTCGCTTGTTCTTGCACCTATGGTTGCAGCACTTGGCGGCAAAGTTGCAAAGATGAGTGGAAGAGGACTTGGCCATACAGGCGGTACAATAGACAAGCTGGAAAGTATTCCGGGATTTAACACTTCTCTGTCTGAGGAAGCATTTGTTAAGCAGGTTAATGATATAGGAATTGCAATAACTGGGCAGACAGGTAATCTTGCACCTGCAGATAAGAAGATATATGCACTAAGGGATGTTACGGCAACGGTCGAGAATATTTCGCTTATTGCTAGCAGCATTATGAGCAAGAAGCTGGCTTCAGGTGCTGACGCGATTGTTCTTGATGTCAAGACAGGAAGCGGCGCATTTATGAAAAATGAGGCTGATGCCGAAAGTCTTGCAAAAGAGATGGTGCGTATTGGAAAAGGCGCTGGAAGAAATGTAACAGCATTTATTACTGATATGGATCAGCCGTTAGGATATGCAGTCGGCAATGCACTTGAGGTTATTGAAGCTATCAATACTTTAAAGGGTGAAGGACCGGAGGATTTGACGGAACTGGTTCTTAATCTTGGAACTTACATGGTGCTTGCTGCAAGAGATGATCTTGATAAAGAGGCTGTAAGAAAAGAGCTTGAAAGGGTAATTAGTGATGGAAGTGCTTTGGACAAGATGGCTGAATTTGTCAAAGCACAGGGCGGCGACCCTGACGCTGTGTATAATACGGACAAGTTAAAGGTTGCTGATACTGTAACTGAAGTGTGTGCGGATTGTGATGGCTATGTCAAATCAATTCAGTCTGAGCTTATAGGAAAATCCTCAATGATTCTTGGAGGAGGAAGGGCTGCCAAGGACGATGTGATTGATTTATCGGTTGGTGTTGTGCTTTCCAAGAAAATAGGCGACAAAGTCAGCAAGGGTGATGTGATTGCAAGGATTTACTGTAATAATGCAGACAAAACTAAAGAAGCAGAAGCAATGATTAAGGAAGCGTATACATTTTCACAGGAATATGTCGATAAAAATGTACTTATTAAGGGAATCATAGGTTAATAGTTGTAAATAATTGGATTTTGTGGTATTATATACACCAAACGGGGCTTTGCTCTAAGTTTGTGAATTGAAAAGGAGAGTTACGATGGAAGTAAGACAGGGCGCTAACGCAAGAGATGTAAAAGGTTATGATACAGAAAGATTGAGAAATGATTTCCTTATCCAGAATCTTTTCCCAGCTGATGATTTCAAGCTTGTTTACAGCCAGATTGATCGTATTATTGTTGGTGGATGTATGCCGGTTAATAAGGAACTTACACTTGAGGCAGGTTCTGAGCTTAAGGCAGCATATTTCCTTGAGAGACGTGAGATGGGTATCTTTAATGTAGGCGGCAATGGTTCAGTTATCGTTGACGGTACAGAATATAAGTTTAAATATAGAGATGGTCTTTATATTGGTATGGGTTCTAAGGAGATTAAGTTCAAGAGCGAGGATTCTTCTAAGCCAGCTAAGTTCTACTTTAACTCAACACCAGCACATAAGACATATCCTACAGTATTCATTGATCCAGAGAAGGATATCAAGGATGAGTTCAAGCTTCAGCTTGGTTCTGTTGAAGGATGTAATAAGCGTCTTAACAGAAAGTATATTTTACCAGGTCAGGTTGAGACATGCCAGTTAGAGATGGGTATCACAACTCTTGAGCCAGGAAGCGTATGGAATACAATGCCATGTCATACACATGACAGAAGAATGGAAGTTTATTTCTACTTCGAGATTCCAGAAGAAGATATCGTTGTTCACTACATGGGTGAGCCAACAGAAACTCGTCATATCATCATGAGAAGTGAAGAAGCAGTTATTTCACCAAGCTGGTCAATTCATTCAGCATCAGCTACACATGCATATGCATTTATCTGGGGAATGGCTGGAGAAAACCAGGATTTCGATGATATGGACTGGGTAGACATGAAGGATTTAAAGTAATCCGTCAGTACATATTTTACTAAGGAATGTAACCTGTAGAGGGTTTCATTTATAAATTATTATTAGGAAAAGGAGAATTAAAATGTCAGTTAATTTTTCACTTGAAGGTAAGATTGCATTTGTAACTGGTGCATCATATGGTATCGGCTTCGCTATCGCTAGTGGTATGGCTAAGGCTGGTGCAAAAATCGTTTTCAACGATATTAAGCAGGAATTAGTAGATAAGGGATTAGCAGCTTATAAGGAAGCTGGTATCGACGCTCACGGATATGTTTGCGACGTTACTAACGAAGAAGCTGTTAACGCTACTGTAGAGAAGATCACAAAGGAAGTTGGACCAATCGATATCCTCGTAAACAACGCTGGTATCATTAAGAGAATTCCTATGTGCGAGATGACAGCTGCTGAGTTCAGACAGGTTATCGACGTAGATCTTAACGCACCATTCATCGTATCAAAGGCAGTAATTCCTTCAATGATCGAAAGAGGACATGGTAAGATCATCAACATCTGCTCAATGATGTCAGAATTAGGCCGTGAGACAGTATCAGCTTACGCTGCTGCTAAGGGTGGTCTTAAGATGCTTACAAGAAATATTTGTTCTGAGTATGGTAAGTACAATATCCAGTGTAATGGTATTGGACCTGGTTACATCGAGACACCTCAGACAGCTCCATTAAGAGAGAGACAGCCAGATGGATCAAGACATCCATTCGATTCATTCATCGTTGCAAAGACACCAGCAGAGAGATGGTTAAAGCCAGAAGAATTAGCTGGTCCAGCTGTATTCCTTGCTTCAGAAGCATCAGATGCAGTTAACGGACACATCCTCTATGTAGATGGTGGTATCCTCGCATACATCGGCAAGCAGCCACAGTAATCGCGGAATACAAGCGCAGTGCGCGAATGATAGAAGAACCAGAGTGCAAGTTTACTTGTAACTCTGGTTCTTTTGTTATTCGCATAGAGCGCGACAGCACGTGTGTCCTGACCTGCGGTCAGGACACGGCACTGCGCGAAAGTAGTGGGACGCACCTGTTTCGTCCACCAATTCCCAGCCTCAAGAGCGAAGCGATTGTAGGCGTCCGTTCCGGCACAGAGGAATTCTAACATATGTGGAGGTCTAAAAAACTTCATATTTATCCAAGATAGACATGATTCATGATAATTAAATTCAATATTCGAACGTGATACCTATAAGTAGTCGTATTTTTTTATCTTCTTATAGGCAGAAAACAAGAAAGTCTACAATGATAGATTTACAATTTGCCTATCAAATTATATTAAAACTAATCCTTATAGGAACACTACGCATGAATTCCGCTTTTTAGACTAATTACCAATTGTAAAATACCTATTAATCAAGATATATTTATGAATTTATAGGATAGCAACACGAAACAATCCTGCTCAACCTATAAAAACACCACTTGTAATTATCATAATCAATGCTAAAATCAAGTGTGAGGAGATAGTGCAAAATAACGCAGGAATGGAGATCACAATGTCATTATTTAAGAGAAATGCAACCAAAAAAGAAATAGAATCATCATTGAATGAAATCCAGATAAATCTTGAGAATAATTATAAGGATCTTGCTATTAAGGCATTCAAAGATTCATCAGAATTAATTGAAAAGTATCACAACACTGCAGTAATTAATGAAAAAACATACATAAAATATAAGCAGCAGTTGGATGAATTCTCAAAGAGAATGGTTGGGTATAGTCACAGACTGAATGTAAAGTATTGATGATGGAACTATTTGTTAAAAAAGTGGACTTTATTACCCAAGCCCGTGCACCAGTGCGAAATATTACATGTTGAAATATATCCATATATATGCTATATTATATATATATATATTTGTAACTTTTTAAAATGCAGTTGCAAAGGGGGGATTTGCATGAAGAAAGCGTTGATACTTGGAACAGCTATTATTTGTTTTGTTGCAATGACAGGTTGTAAAACAAAGCCACCTAAGGTTGCACATCCATATGTAAAGGAATATGTAGCCAGTTATAAGACAGGCAGTGTTAATGTTAAGGATTTTCTTGAACATGGAGAAGAATTTGCAATTGGGGCAGATGAAAATGGAAAAGCGGTATTTAAAGATCCTCAGAAAGCATTTGAGGCGTTAGTAAGGGATTATTCGCGGCTGTATGGATTGTGTCGGCTATAAGAAGGTCTGGTAATAAGCAGCTTAAAGTATTGTTACAGAAGTATCTTTTTGCTGACTTTGCGGATAAG
>QRVH01000034.1 GCA_003458705.1 Eubacterium sp. AF22-9
TCTATGAATAATATTTGTAAACTGCCAAAGTTAAAGAAAGAGATAACATTTTTCTATACATCTAAAGGAGAATATTATAATTTAAAACCTATTGCTGATACTGCAGCTAACAGGGGATATAAAATAAAATTTACAAAAGATAAAAAGGAAAAAGCGGAGATTGGAGTATATTGTCAGCATGTGTGTTATCCGGAAAATTCTCGATTTTCCTTGATATTATTACATGATTTAGCACAGGGACATAACAGATGGCCAAATTTATGGGAAAATGAAAGATGGAATGGGTTTGATATAGGAATTGTTCCTGGGAAATCATGGGCAGACAGATGGAGGAAGTGTGCATGTTTTTATTACGCTAATCCAAGATGTGGCACATTTGAGTTTGGATATCCAAAGAGTGATTGCATTAATGATATAGGTATTTTGAACAGGGGGGCAGAGGTCAAAAAGTTGCTTGCTATGCCTGATAGATTTACAGTGTTGTATGCACCATCATGGGAAAATGATAATAAAGAAGATGATTTTATCAAGTCTCTTCAAAATCTTGACATAAATTTAATGGTGAAACAAGCTGCGTGGCCAGAGGTGTATCAGCATATAAGAGGTAACATTGAGTACATGCGTTCAATACACGAAGGAAGATTTGAAAACTTATATTATATTGAACCAGAAGAAAGTATTATGACGGCATTGTCTTTATGTGATATGGTTGTTTCTGATGAGTCAAGCGTTATGGCTGAGGCACTTATGTTTGGAAAACCAAGTGTTGCTGTAACGGATTGGATGATACCAGATGAAGATCCACCAAGACCAGCAAGTGTTCCTATGGATTATGTTATAAAATGTGAGAAGAAGGATTTAAGAGAAAAAGTTTTATCAATTATGAATCATTCGGAAGAGTATGAAGATATATTGCAGAAGGGAAGAGATACATTTAGCAATCAGGGAAATGTATGCAAAGATATAATGGATGCAATAGATTATTATACTCAAGGTGGAACAGAAGATAGCTTTATGAGCAGGAAACTGGAATCTGAATACAGAGCATTTAATATGTGGAATTAAAAAGTCGTTCCCACCCATTACCGGGCTGGGAACGACTTATCTATTATCTGGAGCATACGGATGTCGTATGTATGGTTATTTACAACAGTTTCATATCCGTGTCGTGCTATTTCATTTCTTTCATCATCATGTGTCAGGTAATAAGCACATAATTCTTTGAGATGATTTTCACTTTCATATGCAACAAGGTCTTTGCCTATTTCAAAGAATTCTGGTAATTCTGCCTGATAATTGGTTATAAGGAAGCCTCCGCATCCAAGAACATCGAATATTCTGAGCGAAAGACCAGAACGGATAGATTTGGCTGTTATATTAAGATTTATTTTGCTGTTGTGGAATATAACAGGCATTTCGGTAAGTGATTTAGCAAAACCTTTGTTGTGTATGTGAGGCATGCTGCTGGTGTCGCTGCCTGTATATATGTCAACATTAAATGAATCAGACAACATCTTTAATAAACGCAGCCTTTCCTGTTCAGCAACCTTAACACTTAAATATTCCTGTGCAAGCAGGGCTTTATTATTGGCACGGTAGCCTTCTGGAAATTCATAGTGATACGGGATGCAGTTTAACAGTCTTTCTGTCATCTCATCAGTAAGCATATCTTCAATAAAATTGTATCCATAGACACCGAACTGCGCATTAATAATTCCATCGACATAGCCTTTTTCATATTCTGGAAGAATTGCACGGTTGAAAGGGCATTTTTCCTGATATGTAGAACCAATGAATGATATATCACTTGTAAATTTTCTGTTTTCTTGTGCACTGGCATTCTTTATAACTTCATCGTTACGACGGACATTAGTTGCCAGTGGAATATGAAAAACATGTCCTTTGTTATATGGTTCAAATTCATTGAATAACATTTTGTCAAAGAGGAATATTCTGTTGACAGAGTTAGACAGTGAATTGGAATATAATTCAAGTACCGGGCTGTCTACAATAAGGCTGATATACACGACATTAACAATCTGGCATACATCAGAAAGCCATGGGAAAAAGTTAATTGTGAATACAAATGTATAATTATTATTCATTAATTTAGGAGAAACAATTGATACACATTCGTTTGGTAATAAATTTTTTTTTGCTTATCTCAATAGTTTCTTCATCAACATCAAGTCCTAATCTTTTGAAAGAATCTATAACATCAGGTTCGCAGATACTGCCATATCTGTAAAAATATATTTTCATAGGAACCTCCAACTCTATATTTATGTTAATCATTATACAATAACACTGTTGGCATTTTCTACGCTAAATGCTATAATTTTTTATATTTGATGCAGTATTTATGACTATTTTTAGAAACGGAGAAAATCATGACAGATAGAAATACATTTTATAATATGTTAAAGAGTAATGCCGAGAGCCAGCCGGACGCTGTGGCTATCGTTTATGATACGATGAAGGTTACTTATGCGAAGCTTTTTGATGATGTGACTAAGAAGGCATTACATTTTCAGAAATTTGAAGGAAAGAGGATTGCAATATTCGGGCCGGCATCTTACAGGTGGATTGTTAATATGTTTGGAACGATTGTTGCGGGAAAGGAGCTTGCACTTGTTGATTTCTTCCTTCCTCATGATTCGAGGGTTGACCTTCTTAAGAAGACGGAAGTTAATTATACATTGACATCTACTAACCAGTATATTCTCTCTGATGAGAATTCTATTATCATATCAAGTGCTGAGAAGGATAATGTTGACGGACTTATATATGATGAGAATACGCAGGAGGGTGATATTATCATGTTTACGGCTACAGCTAATGAATGTGATAAGCCGGTTGTTCTGTCTGTTGATAATATTCTTAATGCGGTTATGGCGATAAACAGCAGGGTTGAATGTACAAGTGATGATATTGTGCTTGCACAGATTCCGCTTCATAATGAATTTGGATTTATATACAGCCTCATATGGCCTCTGTATAATGGCGCTATGGTGTGTATAGGCAGAGGCTTAAGACATGTTGATGCAGATACTTATTATTATAATCCAACTATTCTTATAGGTACTCCTTCTATGATTGACTATCAGCGAGCTATAAGTGGGTTTAATAAAGAACTCAATACTATTATCATAGGTGGTGCAAGCTGCCCGTTCAGACTTTTTGAGAATCTGTGTGACAGTGATTTGAAGGTTTATAATATATATGGAATGACAGAGACTTCGGGCTGCGTGGGGGTTAATGAGCTTTATGATGGTTCGTATACTCTTTTTGATAATAATGCAGTATCTATTGCTGATGATGGAGAGATTATTGTAAGTGGACCATGTGTCATGAAAGGCTATTATAATGACGTGGAGTCTACTGAAAATGTATTAAAAGACGGTGTGTATCATACAGGTGATTACGGAAGGATTAACAATGTCGGCAGACTTGTTCTGTTGCAGCGTAATCCGGATATTATTCTGTTGCCTACAGGTGAGAAGATAAGCCGTGTAAGAACTAATGAACAGATTACAGCTATTAATGGAGTTGCAGAAGGTTTTATAATATTTTACAATAACAGGCTTACGGCGGTTATTGTGCCAATCGACAAGAGTGCATCAGAAGATATATTTAAACGCCGTATTGATAAGTATAATGAGAAGAAGGGCTACCGCTGGGAGATTCAGAAGATAATTCTTACTAAAGAACCGCTTCCAAGAAAGGCGGATGGAAGTGTTAATGAGGAAGCGGTGTGTGAACTTATAGAAAAGATTAAATGATAATGGAGAAGAAATTGGAGTTTAGTGCAGATTATTTTAAAACAGAAGTACGGGATGGCTTTGAAGTTCCGTCAATGATGAAGCGTGCATGGGCTGCACAGATGGAAGTTTTACATGTGGTAGCAGATGTTTGCAATAAGAATGAAATAAGATATTTTGCTGATTTTGGTACATTGCTTGGTGCTGTAAGGCATAAAGGAATGATTCCGTGGGATGATGATATTGATATATGTGTAGTAAGAGAAGAATATAATAGGTTAATTGAAATATTGCCATATCAACTTCCGTATGGGTTTGTTGTTGCTGGAATGTATGCTGATTCAGAAAGGCTGCAGGAGGCAGCGTTTGTACCTCATTTAAGAGTTATAGCAGATGAAACATTGTGGAATTTTAATGATTACATGAGATATTTTCATGGATTTCCGTATCAGAGAGTTGGCATAGATATTTTTCCAATAGATTATATATCCAGAGATGATGGGTTTGTTGATATTCAAAAGAATATAGTTAGACTTGGAATTATACTATTGAGGGATTGGGATGAATTAATAGAGCAAAAAATGCTTGATGCGTATTTAGAAGAATTTAGTAACTTTGTAATGTTAATTTTGATAAGCAAACAAATATTAAGAATTATATTTGGAGAGTAATAGATAAAAATATCTTCTATATGTGACAGAAATGAGTCGGATTATTGTACGAATTTTGCAATATGGTTAAAAAATGAAAGGTGTTGGTTTCCAAAAGAATGTTATAATACATTTATAAGAATTCCGTTTGAAAACTTTAGTGTAAATGCTCCTAAGATGTACGATGAGGTTTTAAAAGCAGAATTTGGGGAAAATTACATGACGCCAATAATGGGAGGCGCGGGGCATGATTATCCATTCTATGGACATATGGAACCGGAATTATTAAAACAGATTAGAAATGTTGGCTTTAAAGGAAGTGTAGATGAGTTCTGCGAGGAAGTTGCAAGCGGAAGATTAAGAGTATAATAATTTCCAGTGCAAATGATATTAAGTTCCCACCCAGAATGCCGATATATATTCAAAAGGTTCATAAAGAAAGGTGATTAGAATCATGGATGATTACAGACAGCAGCAGATAGATATACTTAAGGAAGCAGTCCCTTACAGTGAGAAATTAATAGGAGCAGTTGAAAAGGTTTCAGAAGAACTTGCGGGAGTTCCTTTTCCAGAGACACATGATGCAGTGAATGTTATTATCGAAGGTCTTAACTGGCTTTTTGAAGTATATAACGGAACTAAGGATATTCTTTCAGAAGGCGCTGTTGATGAGAAAGAAGCTAATGAAGGCGTGAAAGAGCTTTCTGAAGCAGTGAGCGCTAATGATGATGTGGCTGTTTCTAAGGCACTTGTAAGACTTGGAACATTTGTTAATCAGTTACATGATGCAGGAAGCAAACTGATTAATGCATAAATAAAAACATAAATGCATCCGCCAGAGTTGTTATTAAATCAACCGGCGGATGCATTTTTATATTATGGTAGTTATCAGATATATCCATTAAACATCATACCTGAATAAGCTGAAAGATTGTATGGATCATTAACAGGTCTTGCAGGATTCTTATATGCAACAATCTTGTTGTTGACATAATTCATAGGATTGATAGATATATCGTCTGCTTTTTTCTGGATTGACTTCTTGAAAGAATCAAGGGCGTTAAATACATCACCAAGGGTACCATTGCTGGCAGCCTGCTGGATAGAAGCCTTATCTACTTCAATTATTCCATCAGAATCAACTGTGAGCCCGTTCTTTTCAAGCTGTGGCTGGTAAGCCTTCATGATTCGTGCAAATTCTTTCTTTAATCTAGCATTACCCTCAAACTTATCATTATCTTTATTAGTTGCAATTGAAAAAAGTCTGTTGTATCCCGAAACAAGTTCGCCAATACTTTCTGTTATCGAATCAGTATCTTCCCTGAGACTTATGGTTACAGGCTCTTCCGTAGTACTGTTGAAGTTTATTGCAAATGCTTTATTAATTGTAATGTCATTCGATGCCGAAGACCGTTCCTCTCCATTAATTGAAAATATTGCATTAGATGGATACTGTGATACTCTGTCTAAGCCAAATGCATTAATGAAGTTAGTATTATTCTTCATTGTTGGTTCATCAAAGCCTTCAACGAAATCAGGATTATTGGTCTGGATATCGTTGTTAGGACTGATGTTAAATATCGTCGGCTTAATGCCGTTTATACCAGTCATGTCTGACACTATTGAGAGAGCGGTATTGCCAAGGCTGTCTTCATTAACGCTGGCTGCAAGTCCGATGTTCGATCGGTTGATGAGTCTTGCCAGCTTATTCTGTATGTCAGAATTACTTTCTTCCTCATCTACCGTAAACTGGAATTCATAGGTCAGGTTATTGATGTTAAGGTCAAATGAATAATCTCCTGGCTCTACAGCACGATTGTTAGGCTGTAAGAAATTACCGGTGTTAATCTGGCTGGTTGCCAGCTGCTTTACATCAATTTCAAAGCTTGAACTGTCAGGTGAGGTGCTGTCGCCTATGTATTCTGCGGTTACACTTTGTGGGTTGCTGGATACTGCTGATTTCTTAAATACCATGCCGTGACCGTCGCTTCCGGAAAGATCATTGGCAATGTTACTTAATTCCCTGGCATTCTCTTTAAGGTCAATTGCATATTTCTGCGCAGCCTCTGACATATCTGTCTTATATGTAGGAGTCTGACTGTTAGATTTCAGAACTCTGCCGTATGTATTCTTTAATTGTGCTTTAGTGTGTGTGTCGTACTTTGAGTTAGTCTTATGTCCATACTGGGCAAGATAATAGCTGTACACGCTGCTGATCATAACAGTCACCTCCTTGTCTGTAATAATCTCTAGAAAAAAGGAAATCCATTTCCTTATATATATCGTATTTATTTGTACAAATATTATAATATGAAGTGCATTTTTTGTCACTATATTTTCTTTAAAAAAGTTGTTGACGAGTTGGATTATACTGTGCTATATTAGAACGGCTATGGAAGCGGTCTTTTTTGCGTGCCTGAAATTCAACAACCCAACATTGAGAGGGCGGGCAAAGAAACCAATTGGTGTTTTAACACCTACAAAAATAATAATTGGAGGTGGAAGTTGTGCGAGTAAAGATAACATTGGCATGTACTGAGTGTAAACAGCGTAATTACAACATGACTAAGGAAAAGAAAGCTCATCCAGACAGAATGGAAACAAAGAAGTATTGTAAGTTCTGTAAATCACACACATTACACAAGGAAACAAAGTAATTAGTACAGTGAGGAGTATTTCATGGGTGATACTGTAAAAGCTAAGAAGCAGAAAAAGAACTGGTTCAAAGGTTTGAAAGCTGAATTTTCAAAGATTATTTGGCCAGACCGTCAGTCGCTTACTAAGGAAACTGTAGCTGTATTGGCTGTATCCGTATTATTAGGTGTAATCATTGCAGTTGTGGATTTGATTGTCCGCTTTGGAATTGAGTTCATTGTAAAATAAGGAATAGGTGATTGTATGGATGACGCAAAATGGTATGTAGTTCACACTTACTCAGGTTATGAGAATAAGGTGAAAGCTAACATTGAAAAGACAGTTGAAAACAGAAATCTTCACGATCAGATTCTTGAAGTTATCGTTCCGCTTGAAACAGTAGTGGAGATTAAAGATGGCTCTAAGAAAGCTGCTCAGAAGAAGATGTTTCCTGGATACGTTCTTGTAAAGATGGTAATGAACGACGATAGTTGGTATGTTGTCAGAAATACAAGAGGTGTTACAGGGTTTGTTGGTCCTGGATCAAAGCCAGTACCACTTACACCAACAGAGATTAAGAATCTTGGCATAAGCCTTGAGGAAGAACAGGAAGTTAAGCCTGTTATCCAGTTCGCTGGCAAGGTCGGCGATAAGGTTATGATCCTCTCTGGTGCATGGGAAGATACAGTTGGTGAGATTACTAACATTAATGAGGGCAAGCAGTGCCTTACAATTAATGTTGAGATGTTCGGTCGTGAAACACCGGTCGAAATTGATTTCACAGATGTGAAGTTATTGTAAGAAGCAGTCCCGATCCTGGGACGTGGGAGACCAGAATGAATTTACTGCGTAAATTCATTCACAAGAATTGCCCGATGGTCAATTCTTGAGGAGTGAATATTGCAGGATGTATTATGATGGTCGCCAATTACCACATTTATTTTTAGGAGGTGCCAAAATGGCAAAGAAAGTAACAGGATATATTAAATTACAGATTCCTGCCGGCAAGGCTACACCAGCTCCACCAGTTGGTCCAGCACTTGGTCAGCACGGTGTTAACATCGTAGAATTCACAAAGCAGTTCAATGCTAAGACAGCAGATCAGGGAGATCTTATCATACCTGTAGTTATTACAGTTTATGCTGATAGAAGCTTCAGCTTTATTACAAAGACTCCACCTGCAGCAGTACTTCTTAAGAAGGCTTGCAACATTAAGTCAGGATCAGGCGTACCTAACAAGACTAAGGTTGCTACTATTAAGAGAGCAGAAGTTCAGAAGATTGCTGAGCTTAAGATGCCAGATCTTAATGCTGCATCTATCGAAGCAGCTACTTCTATGATCGAAGGAACAGCTAAGAGTATGGGTATCGTTGTAGAGGATTAATCTACATTTGATTCATGATTATTGTGGGAGGAAAGATAGAATCCTTCCGATATTACCACTAGGAGGTTTATAATGAAAAGAGGAAAGAAATACGTTGAGGCAGCCAAGAATATTGACCGCCAGACATTATACGAAGCAGCAGACGCTATCTCATTAGTAAAGAAGAACGCTACTGCTAAATTCGACGAGACAATCGAAGCACATATCAGAACAGGTTGTGATGGACGTCACGCTGAGCAGCAGATCAGAGGAGCTGTTGTTCTTCCACACGGAACAGGTAAGACTGTACGTGTATTAGTATTTGCTAAGGGTGCTAAGGCTGATGAGGCTCTTGCAGCTGGAGCAGATTTCGTTGGCGGTGAGGAACTTATTCCTAAGATCCAGAACGATAACTGGTTCGAGTTCGACGTTGTTGTTGCAACTCCAGATATGATGGGTGTTGTTGGTCGTCTTGGTCGTGTACTTGGTCCTAAGGGATTAATGCCAAACCCTAAGGCTGGTACAGTTACTATGGATGTAACAAAAGCTGTTAATGATATCAAGGCTGGTAAGATCGAGTACAGACTTGACAAGACTAATATCATTCACGTGCCAATTGGTAAGGCTTCATTCACAGAGGAGCAGTTATCAGACAACTTCCAGGCTATTATGGATGCAATCGTTAAGGCTAAGCCATCTTCACTTAAGGGAGCTTATCTTAGAAGTGTAGTTCTTACTTCTACTATGGGACCTGGTGTTAAGTTAAGCACAGCCAAGTATGTGGGTTAATCAGATTTTTGATTAAAAACGGTTGACATTAATATATTTTGATAGTATACTATCAGCTTGTGAGCAGCGTTTTGCTGTTAACATAATATTTTGCCGTAGACAGCAGGTCCGGATTCAGTATTACTGATGACGGTTAAAGGTAACACGCCTACCGAGGATTTAAGGATTTGATTAATTATTCCCTCTCTGTCTTAGGCAGAGAGGGTTTTGTTTGTAGGGAAACTATAGACGAATAATCTTCACTTAGGCAAAATCGCTTCTATATGAAGCAAGAATCTAACAGGAGGTAATTATTCATGGCTATTTTAAAGAATGTAGGCCTTAAGACATCTACTATCGATGAGATCAAAGATAACTTTGATGGCGCTCAGGGCGTTGTTGTAGTTAACTACAGCGGTCTTACAGTAGAGCAGGATACACAGCTTCGTAAGCAGTTAAGAGAAGCTGGTGTAGTTTATAAGGTTTATAAGAACACTTTAGTAAAGAGAGTTGTTGCTGGAACAGAGTTCGAGCCAATCGCTGATACTCTTGAAGGAACTAACGCTATTGCATTCTGTAAGACAGATGCTACAGCACCTGCAAGAATCTTAGCTAACTTCGCTAAGACAGCTGATGCTCTTGAATTAAAGTGCGGCGTTGTTGAAGGAACATTCTACGATGCAGCAGGAATCGCTACTATCGCTACTATCCCTTCAAGAGAGGAGCTTCTTTCAAAGTTACTTGGAAGTATGCAGTCACCTATTACAAACTTTGCTCGTGTTATTAAGCAGATTGCTGAGAAGAACGAGGAAGTTGCTTAATCAGTTTAACACTGAATTAACTATGAAAGCAGCATAAATGCTCTTTCAATTTTAGAATAATATTAAAAAGGAGATTATAATAATGACAACACAGGAAATCATTGAAGTTATTAAAGGTTTATCAGTATTAGAGCTTAACGATTTAGTTAAGGCTTGTGAAGAAGAGTTCGGCGTATCTGCAGCAGCAGGCGTTGTAGTTGCAGCAGCAGGTGCTGGCGCAGCAGCAGCTGAGGAGAAGTCTGAGTTTGATGTAGAGCTTACAGAAGCTGGAGATCAGAAGGTTAAGGTTATCAAGGTTGTTCGTGAAATCACAGGTCTTGGATTAAAGGAAGCTAAGGACGTTGTTGATGGCGCACCTAAGGTTGTTAAGGAGCAGGCTTCTAAGGAAGAGGCTGAGGAAATCAAGAAGAAGCTTGAAGAAGTTGGAGCTAAGGTTACTCTTAAGTAATTTACTTGATTATTCAATGAATATAATAAGAAAGACAGTGGGCCTTCGCGGCTCCTGTCTTTTCTTTTTTCTATAAATCATATCTTTATTTTATCCTGCCAGATACAGCAGAAACACTATTATCTTTATAAAATTCTAAATATTCGTGGAAATTTTTGAAAATCCCTTGACATATATATAACTTTGATGTACTATGGACAATGCACTATTGTGGTAACTTGTGCTCATTCTCTGCACATTTACCGATAATGTAATATATTAATGTGAAGAAAACTAAGGGGTGAAACGTCAATGGAGAAAAACAGATTACGCCCAATAACGTCGGGCAAGGCAATGCGTATGAGTTTCTCAAGACAGAAAGAAGTTCTTGAGATGCCTAACCTTATTGAGGTGCAGAAGGATTCTTACCAGTGGTTTTTGAATGAAGGCTTGAAAGAGGTCTTTGATGACATATCTCCAATTGCAGACTATAATGGAAGATTAAGTCTGGAATTCGTAGATTTTGCGTTATGTGAAGACGAAGTTAAGTATTCAATTGAAGAGTGTAAAGAAAGAGATGCTACATATGCAGCTCCTCTTAAGGTTACAGTAAGACTTCATAACAAAGAGACAGAAAGCATCAGCGAGCATGAGATTTTCATGGGTGACCTGCCATTAATGACTAAGACAGGTACATTTGTAATTAATGGTGCTGAACGAGTTATTGTCAGCCAGTTGGTACGTTCACCTGGTATTTATTATGATATACAGAAGGATAAGTATGGTAAGATCTTCTTATACAGCTGTCAGGTAATTCCTAACAGGGGTGCATGGTTAGAGTATGAAACAGATGCTAACGATGTGTTCTATGTTAAGGTTGACCGTAATAAGAAGGTTCCTATTACTGTTCTTATCAGAGCATTAGGATTTGGTACTAATGCGGAGATTCTTGATATATTTGGCGAGGAACCTAAGCTTCTTGCTACTATGGAGAAGGATACTTCTACTAACTATCAGGAAGGTATTCTTGAACTTTATAAGAAGTTAAGACCAGGAGAACCATTATCTGTAGAGAGTGCTGAGGCACTTATTTCAGGTATGTTCTTCGATCCAAGAAGATATGATCTTGCACATGTTGGAAGATATAAGTTTAATAAGAAGCTTTCTTTCAAGAGCAGACTTACAGGTCAGGTTCTTGCTGAGGATGTTGTTGATGAGAACGGTACTGTTATTGCAACAGCAGGTGAGAAGCTTACAAGAGAATCAGCACAGGCTATTCAGGATGCAGCTGTTCCTTCAGTATTCATTACTGTAGAAGTTAAGGCTGCTGATGGTACTGTATCTGACAGAGTTGTTAAGATTCTTTCTAACCGTGCGGTTGATATTACTAAATGGGTTGATATCAGCGAAGAAGAAGCTAAGGAGCTTGGTGTAACAGAGTATGTATACTATCCTGTTCTTGCACAGATTCTTGCTGAGAATGAATCTTTAGAGGATATTAAGGAAGCTATTACTAAGAATATTGCTGACCTTATTCCTAAGCATATTACAGTAGAAGATATTCTTGCTTCTATTAATTATAATATGCACCTTGAATATGGTGTTGGTACTAAGGATGATATCGATCACCTTGGAAACAGACGTATCAGAGCTGTAGGAGAACTTCTTCAGAACCAGTTCAGAATTGGTATCTCAAGAATGGAAAGAGTTGTCCGTGAGAGAATGTCTACACAGGATCTTAGCGGAATATCTCCACAGTCACTTATTAATATTAAGCCTGTAACAGCTGCTATTAAGGAATTCTTCGGAAGTTCACAGTTGTCACAGTTCATGGATCAGAATAACCCTCTTAGTGAGATTACTCATAAGAGACGTCTTTCTGCCCTTGGTCCTGGTGGCCTTTCAAGAGATCGTGCAGGTTTCGAGGTTCGAGATGTACACTATACTCATTATGGTAGAATGTGTCCTATCGAGACTCCTGAAGGACCTAACATTGGTCTTATTAACTCTCTTGCATCTTATGCAAGAATTAATGAATATGGATTCGTTGAAGCTCCTTATCGTATTGTAGATAAGTCTGATCCTAAGAATCCAAGAGTTACAGATGAAGTTCGTTACTTCACAGCTGACGAGGAAGATGATTTCCATGTAGCACAGGCTAATGCTGAGATTGATGAGAATGGTTATTTCGTAAGAAATACTGTATCTGGACGTTACAGAGAAGAAACTTCTCAGTTCGATAAGAGCCAGATAGATCTTATGGATGTATCTCCTAAGATGGTATTCTCAGTTGCTACATCAATGATTCCATTCCTTCAGAATGATGACTGTACACGTGCCCTCATGGGTTCTAACATGCAGCGTCAGGCCGTACCTCTTCTTATGACAGAAGCTCCTGTTATCGGAACTGGTATTGAGAATAAGACTGCTGTTGACTCAGGTGTATGTGTAGTTGCAGAGGCTGATGGTGTTGTTCTTTCTTCTGAATCTAACAAGATTGTTATCAGAGAGAAGGATGGCAAGGCACGCGAATACAAGCTTACTAAGTTCTCAAGAAGTAACCAGAGTAACTGCTATAACCAGAGACCTATTGTTTTCAAGGGTGATGAGGTTAAGGCAGGAGATGTTATTGCTGATGGTCCATCTACATCTAATGGTGAGATTGCCCTCGGTAAGAACCCTCTTATTGGTTTCATGACTTGGGAAGGTTATAACTACGAGGATGCTGTACTTCTTAGTGAGCGTCTCGTAAGAGATGATGTGTATACATCTATTCATATTGAAGAATATGAGACAGAGGCAAGAGATACTAAGTTAGGACCTGAAGAGATTACAAGAGATCTTCCTTCAACAGGTTCTGAGGCAGTTAAGGATCTTGATGAGAATGGTATCATCCGTGTTGGTGCTGAGGTAAGAGCCGGAGACATTCTTGTTGGCAAGGTTACTCCTAAGGGAGAAACAGAGCTTACTGCTGAAGAGAGACTTCTTAGAGCTATCTTTGGTGAGAAGGCTAGAGAAGTAAGAGATACTTCACTTAAGGTACCTCATGGTGCTTATGGTATCGTTGTTGCTGTTAAGACATTTACAAGAGAGAACGGAGATGAACTCTCACCAGGAGTTAACAAGTCTGTTCGTATATATATTGCACAGAAGAGAAAGATTGGCGTTGGTGATAAGATGGCTGGTCGTCATGGTAACAAGGGTGTCGTTTCAAGAGTACTTCCTGTTGAAGATATGCCATTCCTTCCTAATGGCCGTCCTCTTGATATCGTACTTAATCCACTGGGCGTTCCTTCACGAATGAACATTGGACAGGTCCTTGAGATTCATTTAAGTCTTGCTGCCAAGGTACTTGGATTTAACATTTCTACTCCAGTATTTGATGGTGCAGATGAGAATGATATTATGGATACTCTTGATATGGCAAATGCTTATGCTAACCATCCATTCGATGATGAAGAGCTTGCAGCCCAGAAGGCTGAGGCTGAGAAGAATGGTGAAGAATATCCTGAGGATATGGTTACATTTACAGCACAGTATAAAGATGTTCTTAATAAAGAGGTATTTGATTATCTTTCAGAACACAGAGATCACAGAGCTGAATGGAAGGGTGTTCCAATCGGCCGTGATGGTAAGGTAAGACTTAGAGATGGTAGAACAGGTGAGTACTTTGACAGTCCTGTAACTATCGGATTCATGCATTACTTAAAGCTTCATCATCTTGTTGATGATAAGATTCATGCACGTTCAACTGGTCCTTACTCACTTGTAACTCAGCAGCCACTTGGTGGTAAGGCTCAGTTCGGTGGACAGAGATTCGGAGAGATGGAAGTTTGGGCACTTGAGGCTTATGGTGCTGCTTATACTCTTCAGGAAATCCTTACTGTTAAGTCTGATGATGTTGTAGGACGAGTTAAGACTTACGAAGCTATTATTAAGGGTGAGAATATTCCTGAACCGGGAGTTCCAGAATCATTCAAGGTTCTTCTTAAGGAACTTCAGTCACTCGCACTTGATGTTAGAGTTCTTGATCAGGACAACAATGAAGTCAGACTTCTTGAGAGTTCTGAGTATGAAGTTACTGATTTCAAGAAGGTTCTTGATGAGGGTAACGGATACAGAAGAAACAGCAGAGAGGAAGAGGCAGAGTACAAGGCTGGCGGAATGTCAACAGTTACTCTCAATGAAGATGGAACAGAAGATGCTGTAGATTCGGATGATGACGCTGATTTCGATATGGCCGATGATTTTGATGATGATTACGGCGATGGCAATTCAGATGAATATTAATTAGAAGGGAGCACTATAATGGCAGAAGAAATTAAATCAAATAAGTCAATGAAATTTGATAAGATTCAGATCAAGCTTGCTTCTCCTGAGAATATTTTGGAGTGGTCTCATGGTGAGGTTACCAAACCTGAAACAATTAACTATAGAACACTTAAGCCAGAAAAGGACGGACTTTTCTGCGAAAGAATATTTGGTCCTAGCAAGGACTGGGAGTGCCACTGCGGTAAGTACAAGAAGATCAAGGACAAGGGTATTGTCTGCGACAAATGTGGTGTTGAAGTTACTAAGGCCAGCGTAAGAAGAGACCGTATGGGTCATATTCACCTCGCTGCACCAGTATCTCATATCTGGTACTTCAAGGGTATTCCTAGCCGTATGGATCTCATTCTTGATATAGGTCCTAAGAACCTTGAGAAGGTATTATATTTTGCTTCATATATCGTAATTGATCCAGGTGAAACAGATATTCCTTTCAAGAAGATTCTTTCAGAGACTGAATACAGAGAACTCTGCGAGCAGTACGGAAGCAAGGCTTTCCGTGTTGGTATGGGAGCTGAGGCAATCCTCGAGCTCCTCCAGATGGTTAACCTTGAAGAAGAGGAAGTAAGACTTAAGGAAGAACTTGCTAACACTACTTCTCAGAAGGCTGCCAGACTTATAAAGAGAATTGAAGTTGTTGAAGCATTTAAGAATGCAGGAACTAAGCCTGAGTGGATGATTCTTACAGAAATCCCTGTAATTCCGCCAGATTTAAGACCTATGGTCCAGCTTGATGGTGGACGTTTTGCAACTTCAGATCTTAATGATCTTTACAGAAGAATTATTAACAGAAATAACAGACTTGCAAGACTTCTTGAGCTTGGCGCTCCTGAAATCATTGTCCGTAACGAGAAGAGAATGCTTCAGGAAGCTGTTGATGCTCTTATCGATAACGGACGTAGAAATGGTCGTCCAGTAACAGGTCCTGGTAACAGAGCTCTTAAATCTTTATCAGATTTATTAAAGGGTAAGCAGGGACGTTTCAGACAGAACCTTCTTGGTAAGCGAGTTGACTACTCAGGACGTTCAGTTATCGTAGTAGGACCAGAGCTTAAGATTTACCAGTGTGGTCTTCCTAAAGAGATGGCTATTGAGTTATTCAAGCCATTTGTTATGAGAGAGCTTGTAAGACGTAATCTTGCAGATAATATTAAGAAAGCTAAGAAGAGCGTAGAACATCTTGAGCCAGAAGTATGGGATGTACTTGAAGATGTTATTAAAGAGCATCCAGTTATGCTTAACCGTGCTCCTACACTTCACAGACTTGGTATTCAGGCTTTCGAGCCAATCCTTGTAGAAGGTAAGGCTATTAAGCTTCATCCACTTGTTTGTACAGCGTTCAATGCCGACTTCGATGGTGACCAGATGGCTGTCCATCTTCCACTTTCTGTTGAGGCTCAGGCTGAGTGTAGATTTATGCTTCTTTCACCTAACAACCTTCTTAAGCCATCTGATGGTGGTCCTGTTGCCGTTCCTTCACAGGATATGGTACTTGGTATTTACTACCTTACACAGGAAAGACCAGGTGCAAAGGGTGAAGGTAAGATTTTCAAGAGCATTAACGAAGCACTTCTTGCTTATGAGAATGGTGTAATTACTTTACATGCCAAGATTATGGTTCATGTAACTAAGAATATTAACGGAGAAGAGGTTTCTGGTAATATCGAGTCTACACTTGGAAGACTTATATTTAATGAGATTCTCCCTCAGGATTTAGGATATGTTGACAGAAGCAAGGAAGAGAATTTATTACTTCCAGAAGTTGATTTCCATGTAGGAAAGAAGCAGCTTAAGGATATCTTACAGCATGTTATCAATACTCATGGTACTACAACAACTGCAGAAGTTCTTGATGATATCAAGGCTATGGGTTATAAGTACTCTACAAGAGCTGCCATGACTGTTTCTATTTCTGAGATGACAGTGCCACCAGTTAAGAAGCAGCTTCTTGCTGAGGCAGAAAAGAAAGTTGAACAGATTACTGTTAAATATAACAGAGGTCAGGCTACTGACGAGGAAAGACATAAGAATGTTATCCGCGTATGGCAGGAGACTGATGATAAGATTAAGGATGCCCTTCTTCAGGGTCTTGATAAATATAACAACATCTTCATGATGGCTGACTCAGGTGCCCGTGGTTCTAACCAGCAGATTAAGCAGTTAGCAGGTATGCGTGGTTTGATGGCTGATACATCAGGTAACACTATCGAACTTCCTATCAAGTCAAACTTCCGTGAAGGTCTTGATGTTCTGGAATACTTTATTTCAGCTCACGGTGCCCGTAAAGGACTTTCAGATACAGCCCTTCGTACAGCCGATTCAGGATACCTTACAAGAAGACTTGTTGATGTTTCTCAGGATCTTATTATCAGAGAGACAGATTGTAGCGCAGGTAAGCAGATACCTGGTATGTATGTTTACTCATTTGTTAATAACAGAGCTACTAACTCAAGTGATGCCAAGGAAGATATCCTTGAGCCATTACAGGAGCGTATTACAGGAAGATACTTAGCTGAGGATATTGTTGACCCGGCTACAGGCGAGGTTATTGTTGAAGCTAATCATCTTGTAACTCCTAAGAGAGCAGAAGCTATTATCAAGACAGGTGTTGATAAGGTTAAGATCAGAACAATCCTTACATGCCGTTCACACATCGGTGTGTGTGCTAAGTGTTATGGAACTAACATGGCAACTGGACAGACTGTTCAGGTTGGTGAAGCTGTTGGTATTATCGCAGCCCAGTCAATCGGTGAGCCTGGTACACAGCTTACTATGAGAACTTTCCATACAGGTGGTGTTGCCGGTGATAACATTACTCAGGGTCTTCCTAGAGTAGAAGAGCTTTTCGAGGCAAGAAAGCCTAAGATGCTTGCTGTACTTGCTGAGTTTGGCGGAACTGTAAGTATTGTTAAGACTGAGAAGAAGACTGAAATCGTTATTACTGACGATGAAGGCAATTCTAAGGCTTATCCATTATCTAAGGATACAAGAGAAAAGGTTGTTGAAGGACAGGTTGTTGCTAAGGGTGAAGAAATCACAGAGGGTTCTGAGAATCCACATGATATCGTAAGAATCCTTGGTGTAAGAGCTGTTCAGGATTACCTCCTTCGTGAAGTTCAGAAGGTTTACCGTATCCAGGGTGTTGATATCAATGATAAGCATATCGAGCTTATTGTTCGTCAGATGCTTAAGAAGATAGTTGTTGATGAAGCTGGAGATTCTAAGTTCCTTCCTGGTTCACAGGTTGACACAATTGAATTCCAGGAAGTTAATGAGAAGCTTGAGGAAGAAGGAAAGACACCTGCTACAGGTACTCCTATTATCCTTGGTATTACAAAGGCTTCACTTGCTTCTACTTCATTCATGTCAGCAGCTTCATTCCAGGAGACTACTAAGGTTCTTACTGATGCAGCTATTAACGGAAAGATTGATCCACTTATCGGTCTTAAAGAGAATGTTATCATTGGTAAGCTTATTCCTGCAGGTACAGGTATGAAGCGTTATCAGGATATCAAGATCAGTTCTACAGACAACTACATCGAAGAAGATGAAGAAGAGTCTGGTGAAGATGAACTTGTTTTCACACAGGAAGATTAATTCTTTATAGATAATTTTAAGCGTGTCAGATTGATAAAATCTGGCACGCTTTTATCTTTTTTTGAAAAAATGCTTGACACTGAATTTGCAAATATATATACTAATAAAGCGTGCGAATAGGCAAGTTCTATTTTTGCGCTGTTTTGGTGACAAAACATTTTCTTAGTTGATACTAAGATGCAACCATTCATTATTCTAATTTCGGGAGGTGAAAACGGAATGCCAACATTTAACCAGTTAGTAAAACAGGGAAGAAAGACTGCAGTAAAGAAGTCTACAGCACCAGCTCTTCAGAAGGGTTACAACTCACTTCAGAAGAAGGCAACAGATATCTCTTCTCCACAGAAGAGAGGTGTTTGTACAGCTGTTAAGACTGCTACACCTAAGAAGCCTAACTCAGCTCTTAGAAAGATTGCCAGAGTACGTCTTTCTAACGGTATCGAGGTAACATCTTACATCCCAGGTGAGGGACACAATCTTCAGGAACACAGCGTTGTTCTTATAAGAGGTGGAAGAGTAAAGGATTTACCAGGTACAAGATACCACATCATCAGAGGAACACTTGATACAGCAGGTGTTGCAAAGAGAAGACAGGCTCGTTCTAAGTATGGTGCTAAGAGACCTAAGGACGCTAAGTAATTAAGCCTGAATTAAGACACGCATTTGTATGAATGCATGCAAGTTTTACAATTTGCAAGAGTCGGATTCATAAGAATCTGATTTTTACGAACAAATTAAATTTTGAATTGTGCCGGAATTAGATTAATCAAGAGGTTGCAGGTTAATATATACGGCGCGAACACATTTTTTATTTGTGAGTACCTATGATTTAATAAATTTATTAAGGAGGGAAGAACCGTGCCACGTAAAGGACATACACAGAAAAGAGATGTATTAGCAGATCCTATTTACAACAATAAGGTAGTTACTAAGCTTATCAACAACATTATGCTTGATGGTAAGAGAGGAGTAGCTCAGAAGATTGTTTACGGTGCTTTTGATAGAGTCGCAGCTAAGACTGAGAGACCAGCTATCGAAGTATTCGAAGAAGCTATGAACAATATCATGCCAGTTCTTGAAGTTAAGGCTAGACGTATCGGTGGAGCTACTTATCAGGTACCTATCGAAGTTAAGCCGGATAGAAGACAGGCTTTAGCTCTTCGTTGGATGACTACATTCTCTAGAGCAAGAGGCGAGAAGACTATGGAAGAAAGACTCGCTAACGAGATTCTTGATGCAGCTAACAACACAGGTGCATCAGTAAAGAGAAAAGAAGATATGCACAAGATGGCAGAAGCAAACAAGGCTTTTGCTCATTACAGATTCTAATTATAATTATAGGAGGTTTTATCCATGGCTGGAAGAGAATATCCATTGGAGAGAACCAGAAATATCGGAATTATGGCTCATATTGATGCTGGTAAGACAACATTAACAGAGCGTATCCTTTATTATACTGGTGTTAATCACAAGATTGGTGATACTCATGAAGGTACTGCTACTATGGACTGGATGGCCCAGGAGCAGGAGAGAGGTATCACAATCACTTCAGCTGCTACAACATGTCACTGGACACCTGAGAAAGAGGGTAAGCCAGATAAGACACAGCCAGAATACCGTATTAACATTATCGATACTCCAGGACACGTTGACTTCACAGTAGAAGTTGAGCGTTCACTTAGAGTACTTGATGGTGCCGTAGGTGTATTCGATGCACAGAACGGTGTTGAGCCACAGTCAGAGAACGTATGGCGTCAGGCTGATAAGTACAACGTACCTCGTATGGCTTTCATGAACAAGATGGATAAGATGGGTGCTGATTTCTTCGGATCATGCAACCAGCTTATTACAAAGCTTGGAAAGAATCCTGTACTTGTACAGATTCCTATCGGTAAGGAAGATGACTTCAAGGGTATTATCGACTTATTCGAGATGAAGGCTTATGTCTTCAACGGAGATAAGGGTGATGATATCGTTGTTGGTGAAATCCCAGACGATTTAAAGGATCAGGCTCAGGAATATCATGACAAGCTCGTTGAGCAGTGTGCTGAACTTGATGAAGACCTTATGGAGAAGTTCTTTAACGATGAGGAACTTACAGTTCCTGAATTAAAGGCTGCTTTAAGAAAGGGTACTATCGAAGGTACAGCTATTCCTTGTCTTTGCGGTACAGCTTATAAGAACAAGGGTGTTCAGAAGCTTCTTGATGCTGTTATTGAGTACATGCCAGCTCCTACAGATATCCCAGATATCACAGGTGTTGACGAAGACGGTAACGAAGTAACAAGAAAGTCATCTGATGAAGAGCCATTTGCAGCTCTTGCATTCAAGATTATGACTGACCCATTCGTTGGTAAGTTAGCATTCTTCAGAGTTTATTCAGGTACATTAAACGGTGGTTCTTATGTACTTAACTCTAATAAGAATAAGAAAGAAAGAGTTGGCCGTATCCTTCAGATGCACGCTAACCAGAGAAAAGAAATCGATAAGGTTTACTCAGGAGATATCGCTGCTGCAGTAGGTCTTAAGGTTACAGTAACAGGTGATACTATCTGTGATGAAGCACATCCAGTTATCTTAGAGTCTATGGAATTCCCAGAGCCAGTTATCGAGCTTGCTATTGAGCCAAAGACTAAGAATGACCAGGGTAAGATGGGCGAAGCTTTAGCAAAGCTTGCTGAAGAAGATCCTACATTCCGTGCTCATACAGATCAGGAAACAGGTCAGACAATCATCGCTGGTATGGGTGAGCTTCACCTTGATATCATCGTTGACAGACTTCTCCGTGAGTTCAAGGTAGAGGCTAACGTTGGTGCTCCTCAGGTTGCTTACAGAGAGTGCTTCACTAAGGCAGTTGATGTTGATAGTAAGTACGCTAAGCAGTCAGGTGGACGTGGTCAGTATGGTCACTGTAAAGTACGTTTCTCACCACTTGAAGCTAACGTTGATAAGTTTGATGTTGAGACAAAGAACACAGTATTAATTAACGAACCTCCAGTACTCTTCTGCGAGTCTTCTGTAGTTGGTGGTGCTATTCCTAAGGAATACATCCCTTCAGTTGCTGATGGTATCAGAGAAGCTGCTAATTCAGGTATCTTAGCTGGATTCCCAGTTCTCGGACTTAGAGCAGATATCTACGATGGTTCATACCATGAAGTCGATTCTTCAGAAATGGCATTCCACATTGCTGGTTCTATGGCATTCAAGGATGCTATGGCTAAGGCAGCACCTGCCCTTCTTGAGCCTATCATGAAGGTTGAGGTTACTATGCCAGAAGAATACATGGGTGATGTAATCGGTGATATCAACTCACGTAGAGGACGTATCGAAGGTATGGAAGATATCTCAGGCGGTAAGATGATTAAAGCATTCGTTCCACTTGCTGAGATGTTCGGATATGCTACTGACCTTCGTTCTAAGACACAGGGTCGTGGTAACTACTCTATGTTCTTCGATAAATACGAGCAGGCTCCAAAGTCTGTTCAGGATAAGGTTATTTCTGATAGAAATAAGTAATAACTATAAAAATATAGTTGAAATATTTCAGCAAATGAAATATAATAGATTTCAGCTATGACAAAGCCCGAGGGGATATTTCCTCTCAGGGCAATCTAAATATTTTTAGGAGGATTTTAAACAATGGCAAAGGCTAAATTTGAGAGAACAAAACCACATTGTAACATTGGTACAATCGGACACGTAGATCACGGTAAGACTACATTAACAGCTGCTATCACAAAGACTCTTCATGAGAGACTTGGTACAGGTGAGGCTGTTGCATTCGAGAATATTGATAAGGCACCAGAGGAAAGAGAAAGAGGTATCACTATCTCTACAGCTCACGTTGAGTATGAGACAGAGAAGAGACACTATGCACACGTTGACTGCCCAGGACATGCTGATTACGTAAAGAACATGATCACAGGTGCTGCTCAGATGGATGCAGGTATCCTTGTTGTTGCTGCTACTGATGGTGTTATGGCTCAGACAAGAGAGCATATCCTTCTTGCTCGTCAGGTTGGTGTTCCTTACATCGTTGTATTCATGAACAAGTGTGATATGGTTGATGATCCAGAACTTCTTGAATTAGTAGATATGGAAATCAGAGAACTTCTTAACGAGTATGACTTCCCAGGCGATGATACACCAATCATCCAGGGATCAGCTCTTAAGGCTCTTGAAGATCCTAACAGCGAATGGGGTGACAAGATCCTTGAGCTTATGCATACTATTGATGAGTATGTTCCAGATCCAGAAAGAGATACAGATAAGCCATTCCTTATGCCTGTAGAGGACGTATTCTCTATCACAGGACGTGGTACTGTTGCTACTGGTAGAGTAGAGAGAGGTGTTCTCCACGTTAATGAGGAAGTTGAAATCGTTGGTATCCATGAAGATATCCGTAAGGTAGTTGTAACTGGTATCGAGATGTTCAGAAAGCTTCTTGATGAGGCTCAGCCAGGTGATAACATTGGTGCACTTCTTAGAGGTGTTCAGAGAGACGAGATCCAGAGAGGACAGGTTCTCTGCAAGCCAGGTTCAATCACACCACACCACAAGTTTACAGCTCAGGTTTACGTATTAACAAAGGACGAAGGTGGACGTCATACTCCATTCTTCAACAACTACAGACCACAGTTCTACTTCAGAACAACTGATGTAACTGGTGTTTGCGAGCTTCCAGCTGGTACAGAAATGTGCATGCCTGGTGATAACGTAGAGATGACAGTTGAACTTATCCATAACGTAGCTATGGAGCAGGGTCTTCGTTTCGCTATCCGTGAGGGTGGTAGAACAGTTGGTTCTGGTGCTGTTGCAACAATCATCGAGTAATTATTAGTAATTATTATATTTAATAAAAATGACCGCAATTTTCTATGATTCATAGGAAGTTGCGGTTTTTTCAAACATATGATTATAAAATTTAATAATACACTTATGAATAAAATTTTAAATAAGTGTCATATACAT